>JALUUZ010000167.1 GCA_027021095.1 Gammaproteobacteria bacterium | reverse complement strand
GGTGCAGCATGGCGCGGAATGCGGTGGGGTTGCCGGAAACCTCCAGGCCGACATCGAAACCGTTGCTCATCTTCAGCACCCGGATGACGTCGTCGAGGCTTTCATTGGCGACATTGACCGCCAGGCCGGCATCGAGCCGGCGTACGAGGTCGAGGCGGTATTCGTTGACATCGGTGATCACGATATGACGTGCACCGACGAAACGGCAGACGATCGCTGCCATGATGCCGATCGGGCCGGCGCCGGTGATCAACACGTCTTCGCCGGTGATGTCGAACGACAGTGCGGTATGAACTGCATTGCCCAGTGGATCGAGTATCGCGGCGATCTCCGAGCTGATATCGTTGTGCAGTTTCCACAGGTTGGCGGCCGGCATCTTCAGGTATTCCGCGAACGCGCCGTCACGGCCACCGCCGATCCCGGTAGCATGTACACAAAGATGACGTTTGCCGGCACGGCAGTTACGGCAGATGCCGCAAGTGATATGGCCTTCGGCAGTGACCCGGTCCCCGATTTCATAGCCGTAGACGCCATCACCGATTTCGACGATCTCGCCGACGAATTCGTGGCCGATGACACGTGGCAGCGAGAGATTGCGTTGTGCCCAGTCATCCCAGTTATAGAGATGCAGGTCTGTACCACACACACCGGTTTTATGAATGCGGATCACGACCTCGTTGGTCCCGGCACTTGGCCTGGGAACCTGTTCCATCCAGATACCAGGCGCCGGTCTGGATTTTACCAGTGCTTTCATCGATGTGGTCATCGTGTTGTCAGACTGCGGGTCCGGGAAATACAGTTCAGTGTAGCATCGAATTCGATACGGATTCCACAGCCTGGTGCCAAAGCTTGGTGTCAATCGGCTGGTACAGTGTGTCGGTGCGACAGCGAATGCCAAGCCGGCTGTATTAATCCATGGACACGTGGTAATCTAAGGACGCTCAAAGTCAACCGCTTTTCTGAACCAGTCGAATGAAACCGGACGCCCAACAGCCAGATCGTACGCGTTACCCGTCGTTGTCGATCACCTATATGCTTATTTTTTCCACAGGCCTTGCCTGTATGGCGGTCGCCGGCTATTTCCTGGTGCAAGGCCTGTCGCAGTTTTCAGGCAGCGGGACGACCAATACCATGCTGATCGTTGGCGGGGTCCTGTTTCAGGTCACCGAGTCGATCTGTTTTATCGGTGCGTCGGCATTGACCTATCACTCGTTGCGCTGGCGCTATATCCTGTTTACGCTTGGGGTCGTGTTGTTCAGCTTTTCGATCGGAGTCATGACGCTGGCACAGAAAGCAGCATTGCAGACCGGGGAGTCGCAGGCCAGCGCGATCGATGAAAAGCGTCAATACCTGCGCAGCCAGATTGCAAGCCTGCAGAAAGTGATCGACAGCTACCGGCTCAACGCTGAAAAGCAGAGCAGGTCGATCTATAAAGACAGCCGTGCCAAGGGCCAGGATTCACTGAACCGGGCTGCAAAACTGGAACAGAAGAAAATGCAGCTGAGTGAAGCCTTGTACCGGGCCAATATCCGCCGTAAGCAGACCTCGTCTGATTTTTTCAAACGTGTCGAGCAGGTCACCGGGCTGCCGGCCGCGTCGACCGAGTTTTATTTTCTGGTCGGGCGCTCGCTGTTGATCGAACTGTCGGCGATCATCCTGATGTCGTTTGGCGCCAACCTGCGGGCCTATAACAAACTGGTGATGGATTCCCGGCAGCATCTGCACATGGAGTTCAAAGAGCCGCTGTCGGCCAGGCTGCGCAGGCGTCTTGGTCAAAAGACCCTGGCAGTCAGCCAGGACAGTACCGCACCAGCGGCCACGCAGACGAAAGCGGCACAGGTGATGGAGCAAAGTCCGCCCCGGACCGCGGAGACGGTGACCCAGAGAGATCACCCGGCAGAAGAAGAGCCTGTGCCGGAGAACCAGGAAGTGAGACCGCAGGCACAGGGCGCAGTGCCTGCGGATCAGCTGAACATGCTGGCCGATGCCGTAGTGCAGCTGTACGAGAAGAACCTGATTTCGACGCTTGGGGTCAGCGCAGTGATCCAGGGAGTCAGCCGGTACTGCAACCAGAAAATCAGTCCCGAAAGTGCCGAGATTTTGTCCAAAATGGCCAGCAGCAGGTTGGATGAGCCCTGTTAGCCGAGCCGGCGTGTAAAGGCCTCTTCGCGTGATATGAGGCGGTTTGTCGTGGTGGCGTGTGTACAAACGCATACTAACTCACCTGCGCGCTCCTCGGTCGTGAAAGCCACCCAGCCCGCACCCTTGCACCGTCTCGCGACGAACGGTGGTGTAGTGATCGGGGCATGCCCGTCCACTGTGTTCTTAGGATTGGGTCAAAATTCCCACCCAAACTGCTATGCTTATTGAAACAGCAGCAACTGCCGTGTGATAACCTGATTATTGGTAAGCCTTTTGATGAAAACACAAGTCTTCCGACGCCTCTCTGGCCGCTTTGTGTGCTGGATCCTGCTGGGCCTGTCGTGCTGGGTCTTCTGGCCGGTGTCGGTGGCCGCCGCGGAGACTGGATCGAAGACCCCGAAGGTCTATCGTTTTGGTGTCGTCCCCCAGTTCGGACAGCGCAGAATCTTTCAGACCTGGATCCCGATCCTGCGGCGCCTGGAGCAGAAGACCGGCTTGCGCTTCGAACTGGTGGGCTCGGAGCAGATCCCGGTCTTTGAAACCCGTTTTATCGCCGGGAAGTTCGATTTCGCGTATATGAATCCTTACCACGTGGTGGTGGCCAACAACAAGCAGGGTTATATTCCGCTGGTCAGGGATGGTGCGCGAGTGTTGCAGGGAGTCATCGTCGTGCGCAATGACAGCCCGATCAAGTCGGTACAGGAACTTTCGGGCAAGACGGTGGCGTTTCCGTCGGCCAATGCGTTGGGTGCGTCGTTGCTTCCAAGGTCAGAGCTGTCGCAGCGCTATGGAATCAAGCTGGTGCCGCGTTACGTCAAGACTCATTCGTCCGTCTACCTGCACGTGGTGCAGAAGCTGGTCGTGGCCGGTGGCGGGGTGCGCAGTACGCTGCGGCACCAGAAACCCAGGATACGAAAAAAAATAAGAATACTCTACCGTACCGCCGGGGTCAGCCCGCACCCGATCGTCGCCCACCCGCGTGTTCCAGCCAGGCATATCCAGGCGGTGCGCCAGGCGCTGCTCGCGATGGGAAAAAACAGTGCGGACAGGGCATTGCTTGCAAAGATTCCGATTCAGCAGGTCACCGAATCCTCGGTAGCGGACTATGAAGCAGTGCGCCGGCTCGGCCTGGATGAATTTCGCGGGCGTTGAAGGCCGATGAGGCTGCGGCAAAAATTATTTACTCCACTGCTGTTTTTTCTGCTGGTCTTTATTGTCTACGTGCAATGGTACTGGCTGCCAAGGCTCAGTGAATCGATCGCGCAGCAGAACCGGGTGCATGTCAAGAATCACTTGCAGAGTGTCGCCGAAAGCCTGGTGCCGTTGTTGCTGCAGGAACAACTGGCAAATGTCCACGACACGCTGGATTCCCTGTTGAAATCCAATACCAACTGGAAACAGTTGCAGTTACGTGACCGCCAGAACCGGATACTTTATCCCGTCGACGCCGGACCGCTGGCAAAGCCCGGTCCGCAGGGCATGGCGATTCACCAGCCGATCAAGATCCTGGATAAAACGATCGGCACCCTGGACCTGGTGGTCGATTTTGCCGCGGACCTTGCAGAGATCAGGGCGCTGGAGCGGAATTTTTTTGTCGTCCTGCTGGTTCTGCTGGTGATCGTCGTGCTGGCGATCGCGGTGCTGCTCGAGGTAGTGGTCAGTGGCCCGGTACGCCTGATGGCCGGAGTGTCGAAGGATCTGGCCAAGGGTAACTATGTCGTCGAGCTGCCCAAGGCGCGCAGTGACGAGATCGGCTACCTGGTCAAGAGCTTCGATACGATGCGCCAGGCGCTGAAACGTTACAAGGTGCGGGTGGAACAGGAGATCCATGGCCACAAGCGTACCACGAAGGAACTGTGTGAACAGAAGGAAAGGCTGGCATACTACGCAACGCATGATTCGCTGACCGGCCTGTACAACCGGCGTGAATTCGAGGTGCGCCTGAATGCGGCGATCGATCGTGCCCACAAGGAACAGGTCGAGCATGCGGTGTTCTTTATCGACCTCGACCGTTTCAAGATAGTCAATGACAGCTGCGGTCACCTGGCCGGTGACGAGTTACTGAAACAGATCAGTGTGTTGATCAGAAAACATATCCGCGAGGTCGATACGCTGGCCCGGCTCGGTGGTGACGAGTACGCGGTACTGCTCGAGTTTTGTCCGGAGAACGTGGCCACCAGTATCGTGTCCGAGCTGCACCAGAGTATCCAGGAGTTTATGTTCAGCTGGAAAGACCAGGTGTTCTCCATCGGCGCCAGCATCGGTGTGACGTTCATCAGTGCGCAGACTGCGGATGTGCAGTCGGTGCTGGCCTCGGCGGACAAGGCCTGCTACCAGGCCAAGGAGAGTGGGCGGAACCGGTTCTATATCCAGAAGCCCTTATCGGGGGCATCGGATGCAGCCCAGGCGGGCACCGAGTCGGTTGCCGGCGTGATCCATGCGCTGGACAATGATGGGTTCGTGCTGTTTGCCCAGCAGTATGCCGCGGTCAACCCGAACAACGATGCCTGCTGTCACCTGGAAGTCCTGATCAGGATGCAGGGTGAGAACGACGAGTTGATCATGCCTGGAATGTTTATTCCACTGGCCGAGCGCTATAACCTGATGACCAAGATAGACTACTGGGTGATCGACAAGGTATTCAGTATTCTGCAGCAGTTTGGCCGGGACTTTGCCCACAAGGTGATTTTCTCGGTCAATTTGTCCGGTGCGTCGATGAGTGATTCGGGGCTGTATAGTTATATTAAGGAAAAATTAGCGGAATATTCGATCGATGCAGCGAGCATTTGTTTTGAAGTGACAGAGACTGCCGCCGTCTCCGATGTCGTCAATGCAAAGATGACGGTCCAGAAGCTCAAGGCCTTGGGCTGCCGCTTCGCGCTGGATGATTTCGGCAGTGGTTTTTGTTCTTTTGCCTACCTGAAACACCTGCCGATGGACTACCTGAAAATCGACGGCGCCTTTGTCAGGGACGTCACCGATGACCCGATCGATGCGGCGATGGTGCGCGCGATTCACGAGATCGGCAAGGTACTGGGGATGCAGACTATCGCTGAGTTTGTCGAGAACCAGGAGATTCTGCACTGCGTGCAGCAGATCGGCGTGGACTTCGTACAGGGATTTGGCATCGCGCGGCCGCAGCCGCTGCAGCAGTTGTTGCAGGAGATTATCGATGGGGCTGGGGGTTGTCCCGACGTTCACGCATTGGTGCAAGGTTGAGCGTGTGCCGCATGCAGCACGCGAGGTGTGAAGAGGTACGGGTTTTGGTGTGCATCCTCCTTTTTTGCCGTGGTGCCGTGAGGCACCGACACTATGGTTTGCGCAGCGCCTTGGACAGGGCTTCTGCCATGGAATTGTTGCGTGGTGTGACGGTACTTTTTTTGCCTGTATTCGGGCGCCGCGCCGGTCTGCGTTGTGCCGGCGCTGGCGTCGAGCGCTGGCGTGTGCCGTTTTCGTAGTCCCGGCTGTTGTCGTTCAGGCGCATGCTCAAGGCGATGCGTCTGCGTTCGAGTTCCACCGCCATGACTTTGACCTTGACCAGGTCTCCGGCCTTGACGACCGTGCGTGGGTCCTGCACGAACTTGTCCGCCAGCATCGAGATATGTACCAGGCCGTCCTGGTGGACGCCGATGTCGACGAACGCTCCGAAATTGGTGACATTGGAGATGACGCCTTCCAGGATCATGTCCGGTTTCAGATCAGCGATGGTTTCGATATGCTCCTGGAAACTGGCGGTTTTGAATTCCGGGCGCGGGTCGCGGCCGGGTTTTTCCAGCTCTGCGAGGATATCGGTAACGGTAGGCAGGCCAACCTGGTCGGTTACCAGCGTTTCCGGCTCGATCGCACGCAGCAAACGGCGGTTGCCGATCACCTGCGCAAGTGTGCACTGTTGTCGAGCCAACAGGGTTTCGACTATCGCGTAGCTCTCCGGGTGTACGCCTGAATTATCCAGTGGATTGTCGCCGTTTACGATTCGCAGAAACCCCGCGGCCTGCTCGAAGGCCTTGGGGCCAAGGCGCGGTACCTCGAGCAGCTGCCGGCGGTTGGTGAATGCGCCATGCTGATTGCGGTAGTCGACGATGTGCTTTGCCAGCATCGTGTTCAGGCCGGCGACCTGGGCCAGCAGTGGGGCAGATGCCGTGTTGACATCGACGCCGACGCTGTTGACGCAGTCTTCGACCACCGCGCCAAGCCGGCGGGTCAGCTTTGCCTGGCTGACATCATGCTGGTACTGGCCGACGCCGATCGCCTTGGGCTCGATCTTGACCAGTTCGGCCAGCGGGTCCTGCAGCCTGCGCGCAATCGATACTGCTCCGCGCAGTGAGACGTCCAGTTCAGGAAACTCCTGCGCGGCGAGTTCCGACGCGGAATAGACCGAGGCCCCGGCTTCCGAGACCATGATCTTCGTCAGCCCCAGGTCCGGGTGCTGCTTGATCAGTGCAGCGACCAAGCGGTCTGTTTCGCGTGACGCGGTGCCGTTGCCGATACTGATCAGCTCGACCTTGTGCCGGGCGCACAGGGCTGCCAGTGCCTGGATCGATTCGTCCCAGCGCTTTTTCGGCGCATGCGGGTACAGCGTTGCCGTATCGAGCAGTTTTCCGGTGTGGTCGACGACGGCCAGTTTGACTCCGGTGCGCAGGCCGGGATCGAGGCCCAGCGTGGTGCGGGCGCCGGCCGGTGCGGCCAGCAGCAGGTCTTTCAGGTTTGCGGCGAAAACATCGATCGCCTGGGCTTCGGCATCCTCGCGCAGCCGGGTTTTCAACTCGGTTTCCAGCGTGGTGGAGATCTTTACCTTCCAGGCCCAGCGTGCCGTTTCCACCAGCCAGGCGTCGGCAGCCCGCCCGCCGTCGTGGAGTTGGAAATGGTTCATCAGCATCTGCTGGCATGGGTGCACGGCCAGTGCCTGTTCGCCGTCGAGTTTCAGGCTGAGACGCAGAATACCGGCGTTGCGTCCCCGGAACAGTGCCAGCGCGCGGTGTGACGGGATTTTGCGGATGGCTTCCCGGTAGTCGAAATAATCACGAAACTTGCTGCCTTCCTGTTCTTTGTCCTTGACCAGTGTCGACACCAGCAGCGCATGCTGCCACAGGTATTCGCGCAGTTGTTTGAGCAGGTCTGCCTGTTCGGCGAAATGCTCCATCAGGATCTGCCGTGCGCCGTCCAGCACCGCTTCACGGCTGTCGAGTTTCTTGGTCGTATCGATGTAACGCCCGGCTTCTCGTTCAGGGTCGGTGTCGGGATGCTGCAACAACCGCATCGCCAGCGGCTCGAGGCCTGCTTCACGCGCGATCTGTGCCTTGGTACGGCGTTTCTTCTTGTACGGCAGGTAGAGATCTTCGAGTTCGGTCTTGGTCGGTGCCCCCAGGATTGCAGCCTTCAGCCGGCTGTCCAGTTTTCCCTGTTCGTCGATACTTTGCAGAATGCTGTGGCGGCGTTCATCGAGTTCACGCAGGTAGTCCAGCCGTTCGGTCAGCCGGCGCAGTTGGGTGTCATCGAGCCCGCCGGTGACTTCCTTGCGGTAACGGGCGATAAAAGGCACGGTCGACCCTGCGTCGAGCAACGCGATCGTTTTGCTGACCTGCTGCGGATGGATGGCTAACTCGGCTGAAATTTGCGCAGTGATGTCGGGCATGTTGGTGGTTTCCGGAAAAGACATGGATTCTAACCTATTTGCCACCGGTTTAGGAAGTACGGTCACATAATGCGATTCGATTTATCTTTGTGCGTGGTGCGTACAACGCACCCTACCTCGTCGTGATGGTGTGCGCAGCACACCAAAGGATTTACGGTTAAAAAATGTCATGCGCCAAAGTAGGGTGCGTTGTACGCACCAACAACAAGACAAGTCAAATGGTATCACGTAGCGATCCTTCTACACACGATTTTTCCATACCGCATCATTGTCGATACATCGGTGCGCTAACGTGAAACCGACTGCTTGTTGAGATTTGACAGTTCAGCGAAGAATTCGTCGGCTGTTTTCAGCCAGGCCTTGAATTCGTCGAACGGCAGGGGCTTGGCGAACAGGTAGCCCTGGATCTCCTCGCAGCCCAGGGATTGCAGGAAGCGCAGTTGCTCGAGGTTTTCTACGCCCTCGGCGACGACATTCATCTCCAGGCTGTGTGCCATCGCAATGATTGCCTTGACCAGTTCGGTCTCATCCTTGCTGTTGAGCATGTCCTTGACGAACGAACGGTCGACCTTCAGGCAGTCGATCGGGAAACGCTTCAGGTAGCTGAGCGCCGAATAGCCTGTGCCGAAGTCGTCGATTGCGATGCGGATTCCCATCGCGTGGAGCTGTTCAAGACTGTCGGTGACGATTTCGATGTTATCCATCAACAGGCTCTCGGTGATTTCGATCCCCAGCCGGTGGACATCCAGCCGTGACTCTTTGAGCACAGCGCTGACTTTTTGTGTGATCTGCTTGTCGTGAAACTGCCGTGGAGACATGTTGACCGATACATGCAGCATATTGAATTCACCGGCAGGCAGCCGCTGGAAGTCTCGGCAGGCAGTGCGTAAAACCCATTCCCCGACACTGTTGATACGTCCTGTTTCCTCCAGTATTGGGATGAATTCGACTGGCGAGACGTCACCGAGCGTCGGGTTCTTCCAGCGCAACAGTGCCTCCGCTCCGGTGACCGTGCATTTGCAGATGTCGATGCGCGGCTGGTAGTAGACCGCGAACTCGTTGCGGTCCAGCGCATGGTGCAGGGCGTTTTCCATCGTGACACGGCGCTCGATGTTCTTGTTCATGCTCGAGCCGAAGAACTTGTAGACGTTACCACCGGTGGCCTTGGCGGTGTACATGGCGGTGCCGGCATTTTTCAGCAAGGCATTGATGCTGGTGTCGTCGAAAGGATAGACGGTGATACCGATACTGGTGGTGCACAATAGTTCGTGTCCATCTATATGGAAGGGCTCGACGAAGTTGTTGAGTATGTTTTCCGCCATCTCGGTGATTTCGTTGACATGGTGGATGTTGCCGAGTACGACGATAAACTCGTCGCCGCCAAGGCGTCCGAGATTGTCACTGTCGCGTACACACTCGGACAGGCGCTTGGCAGCGGCCTGCAGCAGGCTGTCTCCCACGCTGTGGCCGAGACTGTCATTGATATTCTTGAACCGGTCGAGGTCGAGAAACAGGATCGCAGCCAGCAGGTTGCTTTGGCGTGCCTGCTCGAGTGTCTGGTGCAGTTGCGTATTCAGCAGCATCCTGTTCGGCAGGCCGGTCAGCACATCATGGTGTGCCAGGTATTCCAGCCGCTCCTGGTATTCGATCCTGTCGGTGATGTTTTTCCCGGTGGAGACGAAGTGTGTGATTTCACCGCTGTCATCCTTCAGCGGGGTGATGGTCTTTTCTTCGTAGTACAGGCTGCCGTCCTTGCGCCGGTTGATGAAAACCTCGCGGAATGGCCTGCCGTCTTCGATCGTGGTCCACAGCCGGGTATAAAATTCCTTGTCGTGGCGGTTGGATTTGATGATCCGCGTATGCTGTCCCAGAAGCTCTTCTGCACTGTAACCGCTGACTTTGATAAAGGCCGGGTTGACATACTCGATGATACCCGCTCGGTCGGTGATCATCACATAGTCGTCTGTCTGCTCGATGGCACGTGACAGTTTGACGGCCTGGCGCTGGACGAGTTGTTTTTCTTCGATTTGCTGTTGCAGGTTTTCGTTGGTCTGGAGCAGTTCATGTGTGCGTGTCTCGATACGCTGTTCAAGCTCGTTGCAGGACCTGCGCAGCGCCTGTTCTGCTTCCAGCCTGCCTTTCTCCTCGGTCTGGATCCGCATGTACATGATCAGGCTGATCATCGAAAACAGGGCCATCGCCAGGATGATCTGGGTGACCTGGTGAGAGGTATGTGACGAAAACAACTCTTCAGTGTACAGGTCGACCAGGTTCCAGCGTGTACCGTCGACTTCCTTGGTGTACAGGATACGTTTCAACTGCTCACTGTCCAGCCGGAATGCACCGGTCAGCTTGTCCCGGCTGCCTTGTGAAGTGACTTCGACCAGGTTGGGGATGGTACGGTGCAGCAGGACCAGCTTATGTCCCGGTGCCTGGACCTGGTAGAGAATGCGCGCAATCGAGGACAGTTTGAAACTGACGAACAAGACGCCGGGTTTGCCGCGCTTGTCGGTCCATGACAGCATGATATCGAAGTGGTAGGCGCCTGGTCCCGGATGTACGTAGATCTGCGACTTATGTCCGGAAGAAACGAATTTTTTTATGTCCTGGCGACAGCGCTTGCCGACCTGCTCTTCGAAGTCATCGTAGATGACCTCACCTTTCTCATCGGCAATGGTAAAGGCGTAATAGCTTGGGAAATATTTTTCCAGCAGTGCAGCGATACGATCGTAGCTGTCAGTATCTTCCGGGTTCAGCGCGAGTTTCTGAAACAGTTCCTGGTGGCCTTTGACCAGCAGCCTGAGTGATGTTTTCAGGTTGTCGATACGCTGGGTGATTTCCACGGCGGCACTTTGCACTGATTGCACAGCGATATCCGCCTGGTTCGTACGGTATTCCTTGATGTTGATATAGGCGTTCCACCACAGTACCGCGCCGACCATGAGCAGCAGAACCAGGATCAACAGCGCCGAACTGGAGCGGCGGGAGCTTTTCTTTTGTTTCAACAGGTTTTCTTCTGCTCGTGTCATCGATAGTCTGGCTGCCCGGCGGCTCCTGTACAACGAAATTTCATTCTCGGTCAGAGGCTTCCTAAGTATAGGTTTTGTTGGGTTGATTAACTATGTCGGCCGGCATAAACATACGATTTTATCGATTACCATTCAGTGTCTTTCATGATTGAAATCAGGGTTTATCAGCCTGCTATTGATTACTCCCAGCCGGACCTGTTTCGAACCGGGTGATCCGGTGGATTCAACCCTCTTCCTGCTTTATCGTCGTCTCTAGATTATAGTAGCGGTACTTATTGCGTAATTCTTGACCGCCCCGCATCCTTTGCTCCCTTCCTGTCATGGTGTTGCAAGTACGCGCACTGACTAGCCCGCATTTCTCACCACCCTTGTTCCGTCTCGCTGCGAACGGTGGTGAGAAATGCGGGCTGGCGCTTTCGTCGAGACCTGAACCAGGGTAAGCTTATCGCGTCAGAAAGGAGGTAAAACAGTGATCGCTGACCATCATCGCCTGGGTTCCTGGCAGGAAATTTTTGCAGACGAAGTGCGCCAACCTTATTTTTCCGCGCTGTCGGCCTTCGTGCAGCAGGAGTACATGACACATACCTGCTATCCGCCTCAGCCCCGGATCTATGCGGCCTTCGACTATTGTGCGCTGGAGCAACTCAAGGTGGTGATTATCGGCCAGGATCCCTACCATGGTGCGGGACAGGCCAATGGCTTGTGTTTTTCGGTCAACGACGGCATCGCCCAGCCCCCGTCGCTGCTGAACATCTTCAAGGAAATCGAGGCGGATGTCGGCGCGCCGCTGCCGGCGAGCGGCAACCTGGAGCGCTGGGCCAGGCAGGGTGTCCTGTTGCTCAATGCAACCTTGACGGTACGTGCTGGCCAGGCCGGTTCGCATCAAAAGAAAGGCTGGGAACGGTTTACCGATGCGGTGATCAGCAGGATTTCACAGTACAAGGACAATGTCGTCTTTCTGCTGTGGGGAGCGTATGCGAAAAAGAAGGGGGCCAAGATAGACCGGTCGAAGCATCACCTGCTGACCAGCAGCCATCCGTCACCACTGAGCGCCAATCGTGGCGGCTGGTTCGGAAACCGGCATTTCAGCCGGACCAACGAGTACCTGTCCCGCCACGGGATGACCCCGATCGACTGGTAGCCGGTTGTCTGCCTACTTGGTCTTTTTTAATTCCTTACCCAGCAGCTTGACTTTTTTCAGCAGGGTGACGGCACGTTTGTTGTTTTTCAGGTTGACATACCCGACCATGTCCATGCCGCGGACCTTTTCTGCCTGAATGATGATGACGGGGGTGGTTTTTTTCGACCCCGGCGTAGTCAAGAGTCCGTATTGAGGAATCGGGATATTGAGCGGTGTCGATTTCTCGTCGTCCTTGATGAATGCAAAGACTGCGTTGCGCTGGTCGACGTCTGCCTTGGTTGCTGCCCGGCCTTTGATAAAGCCTGAATCCGGCAGTGGCGGCCAGATGTGTTCACTGTGGTCGTGCGCCTGTAGCGAAGTCCATGAAGAAGCGAACAGAATCAGTATTACCTTGAAGTAAGTCGATTTCATTTTTCCCTGCCTGCTGTCAGTTGCGTCGATATGTTCAGTCTAGTACAGCGGCTGGAATTGGGAATACCTGAGAAGGACTGGTGCAGTGCTGCCGGCCGGCAAACACAGGTTTTTTTGTTTTGTTCGTAGAATCAGCTATTTAGTCCGCATTTCTCACCGCCGTGCGCCGTTATTTCTTTTACTCACGATTTCCCCTTGCCGCCTGCACACGAAGAAGCGGCCGAAAAAGGCCGGGAACTGTGCAGCCGCCAGCACCAGGGTTCTGGTGTACTACAGGGACGCAGGCACTCAGCTCGAGTGCTGGCACGCACAGGCATCGTAGCCTGTAAATCATCATGTTGTCCCACAGGGCGCAAAGGCCCTGCGGGCAGCATTGCGCCCTTGATTCGTAAGGAGCGCAAGCAAATGGATCACGAGTTTTTTGCAATCATTTCAGCGCCGGACCCACGCGGCAGGGCGGCAATCGAGAAGCAGGTCGCGACTTCCAGCAGCACGGAGATTACTCACTTGGTGAACCTGTGCCGCAAGCCGGGAACGCTGGCTGTGGATGCTGAATTGCGGCGTGCACTGGCAATACTTTGTGCTGTCTTGCAGGAGTTTGGCTATGTAGAATAGGCTGCAATCAACCCAGT
The DNA here is from genome assembly GCA_027021095.1 of Gammaproteobacteria bacterium. Lineage (GTDB taxonomy): Bacteria > Pseudomonadota > Gammaproteobacteria > SZUA-21 > SZUA-21 > SZUA-21. Next base: position 361 of record JALUUZ010000167.1, on the reverse strand, counting down.
GACCAGGGGCTACCCTGGTCACTGTACCGGCCGTTACTCGGCTGTAACTGGCAAGCAACTGATTTTGAACTGAAAGATGGAGCATCCCAAACTGATCGACTATCAACTGACGGCACCGGTCCAAGAGCCGCGGCAATTGACCTTGATCGTGCTGCAGATGGCGGACATGCTTGGCCTGTACCGTGCCGAGCTGGCTAGCCCGCATTTCTCACCACCGTTCGTCGCGAGACGGTACAAGGGTGCGGCATGGGTGGCTTTCGCGACCGAGGAGCGCGCAGGCATAGTCGACACTATGTCGAGCACTCCGACAGAGCGAAAGCCAGCCAGGGCGTGCCATTGCACCGTCGCAGTAGAAGGGTGG
>JALUUZ010000166.1 GCA_027021095.1 Gammaproteobacteria bacterium | reverse complement strand
ACGATTCTTCCATGCCGCGTTATTATCCACACATTGGTGCGCACGGCGCACCCTTTGCGGCATGATACTTCTTTGCGGTAAATCCTTTGGTGCACTTCGTGCACCGTCACGACGAGGTAGGGTGCATTGTACGCACCACTGCCAAATGCAAGGATCAATCGGCAGGTTCAACCGTCAACGCGACACCGGAGACACCGGTGACCTTTATCCTGCCACCTGCCTTACAGTCAGCGCCGAGTATACGCCAGCTGGTATCGTCGATCACAAGCCTGCCGACTCCGCCGACGATCGGCTCCCGCAAGGTGAACACCTGGCCTATATACTGCGCACCACGATGGTCAGCCGTGGGTTGATTGCAGACCTCGGGATTTCTATATAACTTCCGCCAGACCAGGACACTCAGCAACGAAAACACCGCGAACAGGACCAGCTGTACGGCGATACCGGCAGCCGGGAAAAACCAGGCCGCGGCGCCGGTGAGTGCCGCTGCGATCCCGATCCACAGGAAGAACGCTCCCGGCACAAGGATCTCTGCAGTCAGCAATATCCCTGCAAGGATAAACCAGTACCAGAAACTCCACGTCAAAGACAAATGCATGGCGAAGTCCTAGGCGTTTTTATTCATCACGTTCTTTGCCAGCTCACTGATTCCCGCGATCGAACCCATCAGGTTGGAGGCTTCCAGCGGCAGCATGACCAGCTTTTCATTCGGCGAACTTGCGATGTCTTTCAATGCATCGACATATTTCGTCGCGACAAAATAATTGATTGCATTGAGATCACCCTTGGCGATCGCCACCGATACCATATCCGTTGCCTTGGCCTCGGCTTCAGCCAGGCGCTCACGCGCCTCCGCTTCCCGAAATGCCGCCTCTTTCTCACCTTCTGCATCCAGGATACGCGCCTGCTTCTCGCCTTCGGCGCGCAAAATCTCCGACTGCCGTTTGCCTTCAGCCTCGAGAATCGCTGCCTTCTTCGAACCTTCCGCTTCCAGGATCGCTGCTCGCTTGTCGCGCTCGGCCTTCATCTGCCGTGCCATTGCATCGACCAGGTCACGCGGCGGGGTGATGTCCTTGATCTCGATCCGGGTTACCTTGGTTCCCCATGGGGAGGTCGCCTCATCGACGACATGCAGCAACTTGGCATTGATCGCATCCCGCTGTGACAACAGTTCATCCAGGTCCATCGAACCCATGACCGTACGGATATTGGTCATGGTCAGATTCAGTGTCGCATATTCGAGATTATTGACCTTGTAGGATGCCAGCTGTGAATCCAGTACCTGGAAGAAAACCACGCCATCGACGGTAACCATCGCGTTATCCTTGGTGATCACCTCCTGTGACGGTACGTTGAGCACCTGCTCCATCATGTTGACCTTACGGCCGATTCTGTCGACAAACGGCACGATAAAATGCAGGCCCGGTGTCAGTGAACGGGTAAAACGGCCGAACCGCTCAACAGTATACTGCATTCCTTGCGGTACCAGCCTGACTGCTTTGAGTACAGTCACGATCGCCAGTATCACCAACACGATTGCAAAAATGGTACTCGAGCCAAATACACCCGAAAAGGGCGCACCATAAGAATCGGTCATTCAATTATCCTCCAACGACAACAGTTCACTACTATTCAAACGACGAAACGGTAAACCAGTTTTAGCATACCCCCCAGGGTGGATCAATTTATTTCAGCCTCGGAGTCAAGCACGGCTTGACCCGCTACGACTGTCACATTCTCAAAGTCATACAGGTTGGTATCGAGCAGATGTGAAGGACTGATATTCGCCACTGCTCTGAACATATTCTCCACACGCCCCGGGTACTGCGCTTCCCAGTCCTGCAGCAGGCGTTTCATCGCCTGACGCTGCAGCTTGTCCTGTGCACCACACAGGTTGCAGGGAATGATCGGAAACCGCATGGCTTCCGCATAACGCTTGATATCCTTTTCCGCGCAATAAGCCAGTGGCCTGATTACTATATTTTTTCCATCGTCGGTAATCAGTTTGGGCGGCATCGCCTTCAACCGCCCGCCAAAGAACATGTTCAACAGCAGGGTCTCGAGTATATCTTCGCGATGATGTCCCAGCGCTATCTTGGTAGCACCAAGTTCCTGCGCCGTACGGTACAATATTCCGCGGCGCAGGCGCGAACACAGCGAGCAGGTGGTTTTGCCGGCTGGAATCTTTTCTTTGACGATACTGTAGGTGTCTTCCTCGACGATTCTGTATTCAACGTTCCGTGCCTGTAAATACTCCGGGAGTACGTGTGCGGGAAAACCGGGCTGTTTCTGATCCAGGTTGACAGCGACCAGTTCGAATTCAACCGGCGCGACCCGCTGCAGGTACAACAAGGTGTCGAGCATGGTATAGCTGTCCGCGCCACCGGACAGGCAGGCCATCACCTTGTCACCGTGTTCGATCATCGAGAAATCAGCGATCGCCTTCCCCGCCTCGCGGCGGATACGTTTACGCAACTTGTTGAAATCGTACTGCTTCATGAATACCGTGACATGCCGTGCGTGCACTGCCGGAATCGAGGTCATCAACGAACTGCTATCTGGAGACAGTCTAACAAATATTCAGCAGGATCACTATCTGTATTGGTACCATACCGGCTGTGGTTATGCGTACCAAAATCGTTTTGATGTACAATAAACCTGACGCCTGTCGCCATCCGGGGTTTGGTGTATGATAGACCGTCATGGCACACTTTGATGTATTTCGCTCACCAGGCGCGGCTGCGCCTGCTTACCTGGGAGATCGTATGCAGATTGGCAGCCCACACTTGGCACCTTCCTTCGACTGTGACGACCCGATGCCACGGCCTGGGCGGCCGGCAAGGCGGACTGCTTTTGCCATTTGGCGTGCAATCATAAAAACAGCGCTTCTTATCTTGCCGGCTGGCCTTTATGCCTCAGCGACAGAAAAATCCTCGACAGACCGAAAACCCGTGTCGGTCATGACGTTCAACCTGCTGTATGATTCACGTCGAAACACAAAGTCGATTGAATTGATCAGGCGCCACGACCCGGACATCCTTTGCCTGACCGAGCTGACCCCGGACTTCGCCAGACAATTCAACCGGCGTTTACACAAGCGTTATCGCTACCAGGCGCTGTACCCGAAAAAAGGCACATGGGGCGTAGGCCTGCTGTCGAGATACCCGCTCAGCAACCCCACTGTCTTCCCGATCCGGCCGCACCGGATTCCGGGGGCATCAGCAACCATCACTATCGGCAAACGGACCCTGAAGGCCGTCTGTGTACACTTGTTTCCACCAATAGCAAAACGCAAAAAGTCCGATGGGCTGTTTACGACGCTGCTCAAAAATAAAAGACTGAGAAAGAACCAGGCGCAATACCTGGTCAGCCGGTTTCGCACGTGGAAGAACCCGATCCTGCTGATGGGTGACATGAACGAAGAAAGAGGCCAGGATGCAATGGCCGTGTTCAGCAAAAACGGCTACCGTCATGCCTGTCACCAGGCAACAGACCGGCATTGCGGCGCTACCTACCCCGGAGCGACCATCCCCTTCCCCGCACTGGCTGAGCTGGACCATATCCTGGGTAAAAACGTCACCTTTACCAAGGCACAGGTAATCAAGGGCGGAGGCTCGGACCATTACCCGGTCAAGGCGGTGTTTTACTTTACGCAGCACTGAACAGTTGCTGTACGGGCTGTAGATCGGTTGCTGAACACACTATATAATCGAATGGCTGCGGCGGAGAGGCAGTAGATTTTGTTCCACTTTCGGCTTGTTTCGATAAATAATTATTGATATTTTCCCACTTCGTTGTTATTAAATTTAAAAAATGAACAGTTTGTATACAAATATCAACAAAGTGGGGTTAGAAAGCCAGATTTCTGCGTCTATTTGCGCCTAAGTGGAAAAAATGGCATCCTTTTTTATTAAACTTCTGCTTAGAACCTGCTCACTCCTGCCCCTGAGACTGAATCACCAGCTTGGCGCGCTGATCGGCTACTTACTCTACCTTATTCCCAACCAGGCCAGGCATGTATGCAAGGTCAATATAGGCTTATGCTTCCAAGACAAAAGCGCCAAACAGCAACGGCTGCTGCTCAAAACCACGCTGCGCGAAACCGGCAAAACCTTTACTGAAATGGGTGCGGTCTGGTACTGGGACAGTGACCGCCTGCTGGCCCTGATACACAAGGTACACGACGAATACCTGCTGCTGGACGCGCTGACCCGGCAACGTGGCATTCTGCTGATGACCCCCCACTTGGGTTGCTGGGAAATCCTCAATTTCTACCTCAACCAACACGGCAATTTTACCTGTATGTACAAACCACCACGTCTCTCCGGACTCGACACGGTGATCCTGAATGCGCGTAAACGTACCGGCAGCCGGCTGGCACCCACGACCACCTCTGGTGTCAAGATGCTTTACTCGGCTTTGAAACAAGGTGAAATGGTCGGTGTACTGCCGGACCAGAATCCGGGCAAGGACCAGGGAGTGTTTGCGCCGTTTTTCGGCCTGCCGGCCAACACCATGCCGCTGGTGCTGCGCCTGGCACGCCAGACTAAACCGCTGGTGCTGCTTATTTATTCACGCCGGCTGCCAAAAGGCAGAGGCTTCGATATCTATCTGCAGTCACTCGACGATGACATCTATGCCGACGACCCGGTCATCGCCGCGGCCTGCCTCAACCAGGCCATGGAGCAGGCTATACGCCAGTGCCCTGAGCAATACCAGTGGAGCTATAAAAAATTCAAGTACCAGCCGGACGGGCGGAAATTTTATTGATGCGCTACACTCAGTAGTGATACAGATCGATACGGGCAAACCTATGAGCAAGGACACAGCAACATTCCGCGACAACAATACCGGCACGGAAATCGAGCTTCCGGTCATCCGTTCGACACAGGGACCGGCTGTCGTCGACATAGGCAGTTTCTACCGGCAGACGGGGTATTTCACCTATGACCCAGGGTTTCTTTCCACCGCCAGCTGCGAGAGCGCATTGACCTTTATCGACGGCAAAAACGGTGTATTGCAGTACCGCGGCTACCCGATCGAACAACTGGCCGAACAAAGCAATTTCCTCGAAGTCGCGCACCTAATGCTGTATGGCGAACTGCCGACCGAGGATGAACTGGCGCAGTTCCGCACGATCATCACCCACCACAGCATGCTCAACGAAAGCCTGCGGAATTTTTTTCAAGGCTTTTACCATGACGCGCATCCAATGGCCATCATGGTCGGTGTGGTCGGCTCACTGTCTGCTTTCTACCATGACTCTACCGATATCGATAACCCGCGTCATCGTGAAATCGCCGCCCACCGGATGATCGCCAAAATGCCGACCATCGCCGCCGCCTGTTACAAGCACTCCATCGGCGAGCCGCTGGTCTACCCGAACAACGCGTTGAGCTATACCGGAAACCTGCTGAACATGATGTTCTCCGTACCTTGCGAAGAATACGAAGTCGACCCGGTTGCTGAAAAAGCACTGGACCTTATTTTTATTCTGCACATCGACCATGAGCAGAACGCCAGCACCTCGACGGTACGCCTGGCCGGCAGTTCGCGGGCCAACCCGTTCGCCTGTATTGCTTCCGGGATCGCCGCACTATGGGGACCGGCACACGGTGGAGCCAATGAGGCCGTACTCAACGTACTCGAGGAAATCGGCGATGTCAGCCAGATCCCCAAGTACATCGCCCGCGCCAAGGATAAATCAGACCCGTTCCGGCTGATGGGCTTTGGGCACCGCATCTACAAGAACTATGATCCGCGCGCCAAAATCATTCGCCGGATGTGCCACGAAGTGCTTGGCAAACTGGGCAACAACCACGGCAACGAGCAGCTGTTCGAACTGGCGCTCAAGCTCGAAGAGATCGCTTTGAAAGATGACTATTTCATTGAACGCAAGCTCTACCCGAACGTGGATTTCTACTCAGGGCTGATCTACCGTGCACTTGGCATCCCGACCAATATGTTTACCGTCATGTTTGCCATAGCGCGAACCGCGGGCTGGGTCGCCCACTGGACCGAAATGATCAGCGCCAAGGGACAGCGTATCGGCCGTCCCCGCCAACTCTATGTCGGCCCCAAAAAGCGTGACTATATACCGCTGGCCCAACGCAAATAATCCGGCTGGCGAACCGGGCCCGCCGCACCCGGCGGATACAGACTGTCATCCTGCTTCTGTGATACACTCTGCGCGGTAACAGTGGCGGATCGGCCCGCATTGTCTGCCGCCGCAATGGCGGGAAATGCGGTTCGCGCCAGGAGAACGAACACACGAATGCAACAGACGATAGGCAAAGAAATCTATGTCGACCCGGCCAGAAAATTCTGTGCCTGGATCGAAGGGCCGCCGATGCAACCGGATTCCGGCGTAAAAACCGCGATCATCCTGCTGTCCAACCTGTACAACGAAGCACTGCATCTGCCTGGCGGTAGCGGTGATGAAGACACGGATTTCGTGCTGCCCGAACCCACTGACCGGGAAATCGATGCGATGCGGGAACGCTTTGAAAACCTGCCGATCGAATCCTACCTGGTTGCGCAACCCCTGACCAACGACAACAGGCTCGAGCGCTATTGCCCGTTTGAAACCTTTGCGTTTGTCTACAAATACACCAAGGACGGCCTTGACCTGTACGAATCAGGAAAACAGGCGTCGGCCATCGATCACTGGAGCCGCGGATTCCGCCATCACTGGGGGGTACGGATTACCGCCTTTATCTACACACTGCATACCTACGCCAGCCAGAACAGGCTGTTGTAGCGTTGCGCTGACAAACAAGTACCGCTTAGCACCCGCACCCGCATGACCGACTACCTGCCAGAACGCATCGTCTGCCTGACCGAAGAAACGACTGAGACATTGTACCTGCTTGGTGAACAACGACGAATCGTCGGCATCTCCGGCTATACCGTGCGCCCGCCCGAGGCACGCCGTGAGAAACCCAGGGTTTCCGCCTTTACCAGCGCGAAGACAGACAAGATACTGGCGCTCAAGCCCGACCTGGTGCTGGGTTTTTCCGATCTACAAGCCGATATCGCGGCCGAACTGATACGGCATGGATTGAACGTCTATATCTTCAACCAGCGTTCGGTCACCGGGATACTCGAGATGATCATCACACTGGGTTCCCTGGTCGGTGCACAGGAAAAGGCCATGCGCTGGGTGCAGGCATTCGAGAAAAAAGCGTCCATCCTCAAACAGCAGGCGCACCACCGCATACAGCAGACCGGCCACAGTCCACCGAAGGTCTATTTCGAAGAATGGTATGATCCGATCATCACCGGCATCCAATGGGTCGCAGAGATCGTCGAACTCGCCGGTGGACAGGACTGTTTTCCCGAACTTTCACACTGCTGCCTGGCAAAGGACCGCATCGTCGCAGACCCCGCCGAGGTGGTCCGCCGGCAACCGGATATCATAATCGGTTCCTGGTGTGGCAGAAAATTCAGGCCTGAGAAACTGCTTGAAAGAAAGGGCTGGTCTGAACTGCCGGCGGTCGCCGACGGCCAGGTGTTTGAAATCAAGTCTTCTGAAATACTGCAACCCGGCCCGGCGGCCCTGACAGACGGCCTGGAACAGGTAACGACCATCATCGACCGCTGGTATGCCAGGCAAGACACCGGTGTTGCTCAGTAAGGCGGCTCAACGCCGCCGGGCTGATGCTTGAACAGTTTCATACTCCACATGTACTGTGGCAGCTGCATGGCGATCAGCTTTTCCAGTTCCTGGTTCATCCGCCGTGCATCTCGCCTGCTGTCACCCGTCGGAAAATCCTCCAGCGCCGGGAAGAAATGCATCACATACTTTCCGCTGCCTGGCTCATAGTAGGCAACCGAAGGTGTCACCCGCGCCTTGCAAAGACGTGACAACCGGCCCAGGGTCGACAACGTCGAAGCGGTTGCCGCGAAGAACGGAACGAAAACCGAGTCCGGGCCGCCCAGGTCCTCATCCGGCAGGTAGTAGAACATGATCCGCTGGCGCACAGCCTTGATCACCGGACGCAGGCCGTGTTCACGGGTATACAGAATCGCGTTGAAACGGGTGCGCATCCGCTGCAGCACCCAGTCAGCCAATGGATTCTTAGCCGCCTTGACCAAGCCGACACCGGAATAGTCCAGCGAGATGCGCAGTGCTCCATGTTCCAATGCAAGCATATGGCAGGTCAGCCAGATCACCGCCGTTCCCGCCTCCAGGTGACGGCGGATATGCGCCTCGCCACGCATACACACCAGCCTGCGCAAACGCCTTTCGCTGCCCCAGCACAGAATACCAAGATCGAGCGCCATCCTGATTTTATAGTAAAAATGCTGCCTGAGCGTGCGCCGCAGCCGTTGCGGTGTGATATCGGGAAAACATCTTTTCAGGTTGGTACGTGCGATCCTGCGGCGTTTGCCGTCTGTCCAGTACGCCAACAAACCCAGTGGCCAGGCCAGTGCCGAACGCACCGGCCAGGGAACCCAGCGCAGCAGCCACAACAACAGGAGACCGGCCCAGACAGGCCAGTAGCGTGGTGCCAGCAGCTGTTTGTTGAAAACCGGTTGATAGACCGCCGTGCTGTGAATCGCATGGCGGATATTTTCGTTCTTTTCCACTTAGCCGATATGGGTAGCCGTTTCTATGCTTATACTACTGCAGTCGCCTGTGGAAATACAGGCACACGCTGACTGTGCAGCACAAGGGTGCGCCGTGCACCCCAAACGCTGCCCGAACATTTCTCATCACTGTCCTGTTGCGACGGCCGGCCGGGGTTTCGCTGTGTCGGTGTGCTCGATATCCATGCCTGGAGCAAGGTAAATAGAACACTATGCTGGTTGGCCCTCAAACTTTGTGCGATGCGACCGCTATACAGGAGTAAGTAACAGGATCAGACGATGGATTTTCATCGTCCGGATCAGGGTTTATCGATCGTTTGTGAGCACAGGGGGCCATTATGAAGAAGATCAATCGTCAACGTCTTACCGCGGGTGCGGTATTCAGTTTTTTCGTCGCTGTAGGTTTTCTCGCAAGCGAACTCGCATTAGCATTCTAGCCCGCATTGCTCACCACCGTTCGTCGCGAAACAGGGCAAGGGTGCACCGTGCGCACCACACTGAGCAATGCGGGCTAGCGCTCCTTGGCAGAACAACTGACCTGTTTTACATTGAGCAGTTCAAGGATCTTCTGCTGCATCCTCCGGCATTGGCGGAAATCCTCAGGCACCCCGATACCACGCACCGCGGTCTTGACCCGCAGGCTCGCGACCTCACAATACACTGCTTTAAGCCTGGGATCGCTCCTGTCCGCCAGCTCTTCGCTGGTATAGGTCATGCCGAAGCAGCCAAAATAGTCACTGCTGGCATTGGAAAAAACAAACAAAAGAAGTGACAACAACACAATCCTGTACATCACACACTCCTGGGTTCCACACCGTTTCCTTGATAACGTCGAATCACAAGAACTGGGTGCAGAATCAATCCATTTTTTTGTGCCTTTTTTCGGCCACGACAAACGCGGTGGCGTCCGCCATCGCCGCACTGCCGGAATCCTGCCGGGCCGACCATTCCCGGTATACCAGAATACGCAGCCCATGGCAAAGAGCAATCAGTTCATTCTCACTTAATCGGTAGGCCGGGTTCGCAGGCCCGGGCAACTCACCCTCTGCCGCCGCATCGGCGCGAAGCCAGGTCTGGTAATACAACAAGCCACCCGGCTTCAAGGACTGCACGATCCACGGCATCAGACCGCGATCCAGGTAGTAACTGACGACGATCACATCGAACAGCGGCTGTGCAACACTCGGTCGTGGCAGCCCGCATTGTTCACCACCGTTCGTCGCAGTAGAAGGGTGGTGAGCAATGCGGGCTAGGTCACGGCATTCGGCGATCAGCGGCAGACCCTGCTGCCGTGCGTAGCGCTGTACCTTGTCGATGACGACATCCGAGACATCCCAGGCATAAGCGGTCAGCCCGCGCCGTGCCAGCAATACCGCATTGCCAGCCAGCCCGCAGGCCAGGTCCAGTGCGGTCCCGGTGGCAGGCAACAAGGACTGGTATCGTTCAAGAACCTCACACACGGCCCCCGGCGGCTGCGGTGTGCGGTAGCGGGCATTCCAGCGCTGACTGTCAGTCTGCCGATTCATCACCGGTGCCCTTGCCCGCACTCACCGCCGCCAGAATACCGGCGACAGAACCACCAGCAGTGTAAAAATCTCCAGTCGGCCCAGCAACATCGCAAAACCAAGAATCCACTTCGCCGTGTCATTGATATCAGCATAGTGCTCACGCACTTTCGCCAGCCCGGGTCCCAGGTTGTTCATACAGGCTGCCACCGCAGAGAAGGCCGTGTCCTGGTCCAGGCCGGTCAACATCAACAACAGTAGAATCACGCTGAAAGCCGCTACATAAGCGGCAAAGAACCCCCAGATCGCCTCCAGCACCCGCGGCTGCATCGCCACATTGCCCACCTTGATCGGCACCTCGGCATTGGGATGAATCAGGCGCTTGATCTCGCGCACCCCCTGCTTGACCAGGATCATAAAACGAATAACCTTGATACCACCCCCAGTCGAACCGGCACAGCCACCGATAAAACTGATAAACAGCAGCATCACTGGCAGAAACGCAGGCCACACCGAATAATCCGCCGTAATGAACCCGGTCGTGGTCCCGATCGACACTGTCTGAAACACCGCGTGATGCAATGCGTCGAGAAAAGTCGGGTAGGTCTTGGAAAAATACAGCGTCAGCGTAGCAATCACTCCGGCAGCGAACAAGACCGACAAGTAGGCCTTGACCTCCGAGTCCACCAGGTAGACACGCACCGACTTCTGGCGCCAGACTGAAAAATGCAACGCGAAATTGATCCCTGCGAGCAACATAAAAAACACCGCGACCACATGCACCATCTCATTGTAGGCACCGAGACTGGCATCACGCGTGGAGAAACCACCGATCGCGATGGTTGAAAAACTGTGACAGATCGCATCGAACAGGTTCATTCCGGCGAAACTGTAGGCCAGCGCGCAGGCAATGGTCAAGCCCAGGTAGATATACCAAAGTGCTTTAGCGGTCTCGGCGATCCGTGGTGTCAGCTTGGTGTCCTTGACCGGGCCTGGTGTTTCTGCCTTGTACAGCTGCATTCCACCGACACCCAGCATCGGCAGTACCGCGACCGCCAACACGATAATACCCATACCACCCAGCCACTGCAGCAAATGGCGATAGAGCAGTATCGAATGCGGCAGCTTGTCGATCCCGGTGATGATCGTCGCCCCGGTCGTGGTCAGACCCGAGACCGACTCGAATACGGCATTGGTAAAAGAGATTTCAAGCTGCGGCGCAAGCATGAAGGGGGATGCGCCATACAGGCCCAGCACCGACCAGAACAGGACCACGACGATAAATCCATCCCGGGTACGCAGCTTCATCTGGATCTTGCGGAACAGCAGCCAGATCACGAAGCCACTGCCGAAGGCCGCAACGAATGACAGCATAAAAGCACGAAAACCGCCGTCACGATAGATCAGGGCGATGACCGCCGGCGGCAACATGATAAGGCTGAACAGCATCAGAAAGATACTGACGATTTTCAGAATAATCGCAAAACGTGAGTCTTTGTTGCGAACGATAGCCATCTAGATAAAAGTGATTCCAACCTGAAAGAGCTTTTCCACTTCCTTGACTCTTTTCTTGTCGACCAGGAACAGGATCACATGGTCGTCAGATTCTATCACCGTATCATGATGCGCAATAATCACATCCTCTCCTCGCACGATCGCGCCGATGGTCGTCCCCTTAGGCAGCTTGATCTGGTCGATCGCGCGCCCGACCACCTTCGAAGACGACTCGTCACCATGCGCCACCGCCTCGATCGCTTCGGCCTTGCCATGGCGCAAGGAATGCACGACGACGACATCACCGCGCCAGACATGTGCCAGCAGGCTGCCGATCGTAGCCTGCTGCGGAGAAATCGCTATATCGATCGGACTGCTCTGCACGAGATCCACGTACGCAGGGCGATTGATCAGTGTCATGACCTTGCGTGCACCCAGCCGCTTGGCCAGCATCGATGAGACGATGTTGGCTTCGTCGTCATTGGTGATCGCACAGAACACATCCGTGTTGTCGATGTTTTCCTCTTTCAGCAGTTCTTCGTCCGCTGCATCACCCAGCAATACGATAGAACGATCCAATTCCTCGGACAGCTCCCTGGTACGTTCGACATTACGGTCGATGATCTTGACCTGGTACTGGCTGTCGAGCGCCTGCGCCAGGCGTTTTCCGATGTTACCGCCCCCTGCCAGCATCACCCGCCTGATCGGCTTGTCGAGTTTTCTGAGTTCACTCATCACGGTGCGGATATTCTTCTTTGCCGCAATGAAGAACACCTCGTCTTCCGCCTCGATGATCGTATCCCCTTCCGGGATGATCGGCTTGCCGCGCCGGAATATGGCCGCCACACGCGCCTGGGCCTTCGGGATATGCTCGCGCAGCGTCCGCAGTTCGTGACCGACCAACGGACCACCGTAATAGGCCCTGACCGCGACCAGCCGCACCTTGCCGTCGGCAAAATCAAGCACCTGCAATGCCCCCGGGTACTCGATCAGCCGCTGCACATATTGTGTCACCAGCTGTTCAGGGCTGATGATCACATCGATCGGCAATGCCTCCTGCGAAAACAGTTTCTTGTGCTTGAGGTAATCCAATGCCCGCACACGGGCGATCTTGGTCGGGGTGTGAAACAGCGTATACGCGACCTGGCAGGCGACCATGTTGGTTTCATCACTGTTGGTCACCGCGATGATCATGTCCGCATCCTCGGCGCCGGCACGCTGTAAGACTTCCGGCGAGGCAGCTCGCCCTACGACCGTGCGCAGATCCAGGCGGTCCTGGATGTCCTGCAACACCCGCGGATCGGCATCCACCAGGGTAATGTCGTTGTCCTCTCTTGCCAGATTGCTTGCCACCGAAGCACCGACCTGGCCTGCACCGAGAATAATTATTTTCATTTTTGTTTTACATCGATCCCAAGGGTCCGCAGCTTTCGATAAAGGTTGGTACGCTCCATGCCTACTATCTTGGCCAACTCGCCGACACTGCCGTTACAGGCCTGCAATTGCTGCTGCAGGTATTCCCGCTCGAACTTTTCACGTGCCTCACGCAAAGGCAACTCCAGGATACCAGAGTCTACACCGGCGGACGGGGTTTGAGAAGCCTGATTCACCGATGAAGAAACGATTGACTGGCCGACCTCGTCGACGCCTATATCCTCCTCCCCACCCAGGATCAACAGCCGTTGCACCAGGTTTTTCAGCTCCAGGATATTGCCCGGCCACTTGTAGTTACGCAGCCGGTTCTGTGCCGCGACACTGAAATGCCGGTAGTTCAGTTTTTCGTTGTCG
>JALUUZ010000165.1 GCA_027021095.1 Gammaproteobacteria bacterium | reverse complement strand
TCGAAAGGCATGGAGCTGGAGACGGTCATTCTCGCGATCGATCCGGTCAACCAGCGGATTTCGCTTGGTATCAAGCAGTTGGACAAGGATCCGTTCTCTTCGTATGTAGCAGAACACGCAAAAGGATCTATAGTTACAGGGAAGGTCAAGGAAGTCGACGCCAAGGGCGCGGTGATCGAGCTGGCCGAGAGTGTCGATGGTTATCTCAGGGCGTCTGAACTTGCGCGTGACCGCGTCGAGGATGCACGCCAGGTACTGAGTGAAGGCGACGAGGTCGAGGCCAAGTTTATCGGCGTCGATCGCAAGAACCGTACGATCAACCTGTCGATCAAGGCCAAGGAGTTCGCCGAGGAGGCCAAGGTCATGGAAGAGTACTCGCGTGACACGGCGACCGGTACCACGTCACTGGGCGACATCCTGAAGGAACAGATGGACGGTAACGATTCCTCGTCGTGATATCCACTGAATAATATGTGGGAATTGGGGTGGTTTCAGGATTTCTGTCGTTGCCAACTGAAATTTAACAACTTTTTAATGCTTTGTTGTTGAATGGATGGGCATTTTGTAGTAGTTTCGATGAACGAGTGGTTCGCCCGGAGCGGTGTCTGACACCGCTCCGGGTCACGGTCCCGTGCCGTTGCGGGCGGGAGACCGGAACCGGCTTAGTGAGAAATCGGAGAAAGAATAATGACAAAATCTGAACTGATTGAGTCTTTATCGAGAAACGAAAGGCTTCGTCATCTACACCCGCGTGATGTAGAACTGGCAGTCAAGAATCTGCTCGAACAGATGAGCCAGTCACTGGCCAGCGGTTCGCGCATCGAGATCCGTGGTTTTGGCAGTTTTTCGTTGCACTATCGCCCTGCCCGTAAAGGGCGCAATCCCAAGACGGGTTCGCCGGTGGATCTGCCTGGTAAATATGTGCCGCACTTCAAACCGGGGAAAGAGCTGCGCGAGCGCGTGGATACGATCAATGGCAAGGCGGTGGCTGTCGACCAGGACCCTGTCAGCGAGTAACCCGGCCAGGCAGCGCCTTTGCCAGACTGCGGGACATGGCCTGCGGTCGTTGAAACATCAACTGTTGCCACGAGATGAAATTACTTTCGATACTCTTTACCCTTCTGCTCGTCGTTCTGGTGGCCAACTTTGCAGTCACCAATACCGAAACGGTCAATATCAATCTGCTGCTGGTCCGGTTCAAAGACGTCGACGTGTCGCTGGCGTTGACACTGGCTTTCGCGGCCGGCGTGCTGGCCGGCATCATCGCCGGGAGCGCGATCATACTGCGGTTGAAACGCACCAACGCCAGGCTCGACCGTGAGCTCAAGGCTGCCGAACTCAAAACCCGGGAATCGCATTGATGCTCGAACTGCTGTGGCTACTTCTGCCTGTCGCGGCAGTCTCCGGGTGGTTTGCCGCGCTGCGCGAGTCCAAGCGCAAGGCCAACCGCCTGACCGGAATCAGTTCGGAATATATCCGCGGCCTGAACTACCTGCTCAATGAGCAGCCCGACAAGGCGATCGAGGTGTTTATCAAGATGGTCGAGGTCGATGCCGATACGGTCGAGACCCATCTTGCGCTGGGCCACCTGTTCCGCCGCCGTGGCGAAACCGACCGCGCGATCCGTATTCACCAGAACCTGCTGGCCAGGCCGCGGCTCGAATCCGAGATCCGTACCATGGCGCTGCTCGAGCTGGGCGAGGACTATATGAAGGCCGGGCTGTTCGACCGTGCGGAAAATCTTTTCCTGGAGCTGATCGACCTGAACGAGCATACCGCCCGGGCGCTGATGCACCTGCGTGATATCTACCAGCAGGAACAGGACTGGGACAAGGCGATCGACATCTGCCGGCAGCTCGAAAAAGTCACCGGCAAATCGATGCGCGCGGTGATCGCGCATTACTATTGCGAAAAGGCCGAAAAGTGCTACCGCGGGAATGAATTCAAGCAGGCCGAGCAGCTGGTGCAGCAGGCCTTGCAGCAGGACAAGAACTGTGTGCGCGCAAGCATCATCCAGGCGCGTATCGACAGCCGCAACAGTAATTACCGTGCCGCGATCAGTTCCTACCGGCATGTGATGGAGCAGGACCCTGATTATTTTCCCGAGGTGATCGACCCGTTGCTCGACTGCAGCCGGCGTACCGGCGAGGAAAAGGAACTGATGGCGTTTTTGCGCGACATTGTCAGCCGCGACAACAGCATCTCGCCGATGCTGGCACTGGCGGGGCTGATCCGTGAACATGAGGGTGAGCAGGAGGCGATGGCGTTCGTCGAAACCCAGTTGCACAAGCGTCCTTCGGTGCGCGGCCTGAACTGGCTGATCGAGTTGAGCCTGCGCCACAGCGAAGGTGAGGCCAGGAAAAACCTGACGATCTTCTATGAGCTGACCAGCAAGCTGCTGGCCAACAAGCCGGTCTACGAGTGCGGGACCTGCGGCTTTTCCGGCAAGACCATGCACTGGCAGTGCCCGGGATGCAAGTCCTGGAGTTCGATCAAACCCATTCATGGCCTGGAAGGAGAGTAGTCATTACGGCACAAAAGACAGACAACGACAGCCGGATCATCGTCGCGCTCGACTATGCCGGTCTTGCGCCGGTCGAGGCGCTGGTCACCCGGCTCGATCCCGGGTTGTGCAAACTGAAGGTCGGCAAGCAGCTGTTTACCAGCGCCGGGCCCGAGGTGGTCCGCTACCTGACCGGCCTTGGCTTCCAGGTGTTCCTGGACCTGAAGTTCCATGATATCCCGCATACCGTCGCACGTGCCTGTGAAGCGGCCGCGGACCTGGGGGTCTGGATGCTGAACGTGCATGCGCTGGGCGGCGCGCTGATGCTGCAGGCGGCCAGGGAAGCGCTCGGCAGCGGACGGCAGCGCCCGTTGTTGATCGCGGTGACGATCCTGACCAGCCATGACCAGGCCGGCCTTGCGCAGATCGGTCTGCAGGGCAGTGTCGACAGCAATGTCGACCGGCTCGCACGGCTGGCGTTACAGGCCGGTCTC
>JALUUZ010000164.1 GCA_027021095.1 Gammaproteobacteria bacterium | reverse complement strand
ACGGCCGTTCCTGCCACGGCGCCTGACGATATAGCTTTTCACATTGATGCGGTATGGCCTGGTGTAAGCAGGAAGCCTGAACGCCCGGAAATAGCTCTTACCGCTGCGAAAACGGTATACCCTGCTGCTGCTGTCGAGCTTGAACTGAACCATCGAATCGTCATCGAGGCTCTCATACTTGATTTCTTTGAAGCTTTTACAACAGGCTTTGCGGTTACGCAGCGATGCTGTCTCTGTGCTGCCTGGTGCCCCCGCGGCCAGTGCGGAACCGGCAACGAGACAGGCCGAAAGAATCAACAAATCGAAGCGGTACATACTTAAGCAGTTCCTTTTGTCATCGTTCCAGTATGCCGAATTTAGTCTACAAAAGCTGAGGTTTCCAGTCCGGTCGCGGATAAAACCTGTTTTTGTGATCCAAACCGTAAATCTGCCGACTCGAACGCATCGAAACAACCGCGACCGGCACCTTGTTTGCCGCGGGTTTGACCCGTATCGTTCATTACTACCCTGCCGTGACGCACAGCGTGCGGGCTAAGAAGATGAAATCTATGTGGTTAATGACTGCACACTGTGGCCGCTGTGCCGACACCTGTGCAGGCAGGGCACGATGCTTGCTGTATAATCAAAACTACTGACACAGGAATCCGTTTAACAGATACCAATGCACAAACGCCAGTCCACAAGTTACAATGTCTTCATGCTTAGCCTGCTAGTCTGCCTGCCGCTGCTCACGGTTTCCGCCGGCACAAAGAAACAGGCACGTCACATTTTATTCAATGGCAAGGAAAAATACGGACTGCTCTTTGTCACTGTGTCGCAAACAGGGGCTCTCCGGCTCAAGCTGCACCTGACGATCAAAGACAGGAAAGGGCGTGTTGTACGAACCATTCATTTTCTACCGCTGGATAACCCCCAGGCCGGCAAAACGAAAAAATCCACCCTGAAGCCCGCCGCCCGCATGCATGTCGCACGCCTCAAACCGGGGCTGTACACAGTCAGTGGCTATTATGGCCAGGCTTACAAGCGCTACCGCAGCGGCATAAAGACGTTCCGTTTCGCCAAGCGCCGTATCGCCTACCGTTTCCGTATCGGCAAAGGCCTGACTGCTTACCTGGGCAACATCAAGTTCGATTTCAGCCGCCACGGAAAAATACGGGTCAGCGTCAAGGACATGATCGAACATGACATGCAATGGATGCATAAGAAACACCCCGGCATCAATCTGCTGACACTCGACCGGCAGGTGATCGATCCACGTTATTCCAATCGCCATCGCTACTAGCCCGCATTTCTCACCACCCTTCTACTGCGACGGCGCCATGGCACGCGCTGGCTGGCTAGGCCGCAAGGCGTCAGTGGGTAGGTAAGCTGTCTGACAGTCATTTTTTTTGTGAATACGCTACTATGTGGCATATAATACATTGGAGCCACTTGTAGCGCGGCTGGTCGCAGAAAAACTATGGTTTTTCTCCCAACGAATACCAGAAAATTTGTGAGTCTTGATCATTATGTCTATTGCGAAACACACCTCCTCCTATCTCGCCAGGCTGACAACCGTTCTGCTTGCACTTTCGTGTACGCTACCGGTCCTGGCTGAACCCCAGGCACCCGAAGAATTTACACCGGACCGCTGCAACCAGATCCGATCAAGCCTGCCTGCGCCGCCACGAGTCGCCGCGACCGCGCTGCCGGCAAAGGACTACCGCACGCTGAAAATCGTCAACAGTAAACTGAATCTTGGCATCGGCCACCTTTACCCAAAACAGGCGGCTGCCAACAAGAACTGGCGGCTTACAACGACCCTGCCGTTGTTCTCCGAACCGGGTGATACCCCCTTTGCCTGGATACACAAAGGGTGGATCATCGACACCGCCAGCGGGAAATCGGTACCATTCAGTGCCGAGGGCCTGATCGGAATCGCCCTCCAGTCTCCCGGCTTTATCGTTTACGAGTTGCGCGACAACGGCTGGATGCGCATACGCTATTCCAGGGCACAGAACGGCGTCGCCTGGACACACCGCTGCCTGACGAGTTTCGGCAAACCCGGCCTGGTCTACAAGTCCTGGGCAACTCATCTGCAATCGAAAAAAGGTCCTCTGTACTTCCGCTCCCGGGTCCGGCATGCGCTACGCGCGGAACCCTCGATAACGTCCAACCGCATATTGTGGGTCCCTGCCTACCAGGAAAACTACCACTTCACTGTCGTTGCAATCAAAGGGGATTGGATGCAGATACAACTGAGCATTCCATCGAACCGTTGCGCGGCGAAAAAACACCTTGAAGTAAAGAAGTACGAAGGCTGGGTCAAATGGCGTGACGACGAGACCGGCTCCTGGGTCTGGTACCCGCTGCAAAACTGCTGACGGCCCGGCAAACCCTGTACTGTCCGCTTATTTCGTCTTGCGCTTTTTCAACAGGCCCAGGCGCCGGCGGGTCGAGCGTGTCTTTGGATGCTTTTTCCCGAAGTGCTTGAGGCGAATAGTCAGCGCCTGCTTGTAGCTGGCAATCGCGTCGTTGATTTTTCCCTGCTTTCTGTACAAGGCACCAAGTGTATTGTAACGCTGCGCCACACGTGCATGGCCCGCTCCATAAAGCCTGCGTTCGATCTGCAGCGCCTTCGTATAGGCGTCGATCGACTGCGCCGTATCGCCCATCAGACGATACACATTGCCAAGATCGGCATAGCGAGCGGCCACCCGCTTGTGGCTGGCGCCAAGAAACTTCGTTTCCAGCTGCAAAGCCTGTTTATAATAGGTGATCGCCTGCGGATAATCCTTTTTCAACCTATAGATCAATGCCAGTTCCGCTTTTTTCTGCGCCAGGCTCAGGCCGGGGGATTTTTTTTCCTCGATCGCGATCGCTTTGCGGTAATAGGCTGCTGCCTTGTCATAATGCCTGGTACGCCAGTAGATCATTCCCAGGTAGCTGTAACGCTTCGCCAACGCCGCAGAATCCGCAGGCAGACGGCGCTGTTCGATCTGCAGCGCTGCCTGGAACGACTG
>JALUUZ010000163.1 GCA_027021095.1 Gammaproteobacteria bacterium | reverse complement strand
TGCTTCGCACACCGTCACCACGAGGGTGTGTTGTACGCACCAACACCACGCGTACAAACATTTGTTTACACCGAAATGCTTTTGGTGCGCTCAGGCGACGGCTTGTTGTGGTATTGCTGCCGGCTGGGTCTGCTCGCCACAGGCGACGGTCAACACCTTGGGTTCGAGGCGCGGTTCTAACACTACCCTGGGTGCCAACAGCGCGACGAGGCCTGCGCCGGCGCGCTCTGACTCGGCGATCTGGCGCAGCAGCACGTTGACCCGGTGGGAGCGCCGCTCGGGGAAATCGCGGATCAGGTAGATACCGAAATGAATGGAGGTACTGATAAACTTCAATGCGTCTTTCAATGACCGGGTGCCGGCGATGGTCACACTTTCCAGGCCCAGCCGCTGCAGGCCGATCCCCTTCTCCCAGACATACACCCCCTGGCCATAATAATCACCATACTGCTCGAACAGGTCGACTATCGTATCCCTGCGCGCAGACTCGATGACGGCGACACGAAAACCTGAATTGACTATATTCGCTATCTGTTCTATCTGTTTCATGGTATCAATATCCCTTTTTTCTATGAAATTTCGATGTGCAGGTTCAGCCTTGCTCCGATTGCGTGGCGTCGAAGCAGACACAGTTGCGCCCGGCGTTTTTCGCCTGGTACAAGGCCGCGTCGGCACGCTTGAACAAGGAAACACTGGTATCGCCCTCACGCAGCTCGGCGCCGCCGATGCTGATGGTGACCGAGGCGACATTGCTTTCGGATTTTTTGAGTTTCTTGGCAATCGCAAAACGAATACGTTCCGCAGTCAGGTTGGCGCCTGCGTAAGGTGTGTTGCTCAGCAGGATCGCAAACTCTTCACCCCCGTAACGGAACACCATGTCCGTACTGCGGATACATTGCTGAATCTTCTGCGCGACCTCGCGCAGCACACAATCGCCATACAGATGCCCGTAGGTATCGTTGAGTTTCTTGAAATGATCGATATCCGCGATCAGCAGTGAAAACGGTGTGTTATGCCGGTTGGCCAGGTCCATTTCACGTTGAATGCTGGAGGCGAACGCCGCACGGTTGTTGATCCCGGTCAGCGGATCGGTCAGTGCGGTCTGCAATGCCTGCAGGTAGAGGATTGCGTTACGCAATGGATAGAGCAGGCTGGACAACAAGTATTCCAGCGTGACGGTTTCCTTTTCAGAAAAGGCCACGCCGCGGAAGATCGTCAGTTCACCAAGCTTCTGGCTGCCGACGATCAGCCGGTAGTGACACTTGTGCCTGGCTTCGCTGCCGAACTCGTAGTTCACGGCGATCTGCGCATTGGTGTAGTAGATTCCTGCACAGGCAATATGTTTTTTGACCTCACGTGCAAACAATTGAAACAGGCTTTCCATGTCCAGCGTGGACTGCAGCACCCGGCTCAGTTCCAACGCTCTGCCCAGGTCGGCGCCGCTTTTCTCCGCATCGGCCGCAGCGCCGAAGTGCGAACCGGTATTGCTGATGACCACTTCGTCGTCTGTTTGTGTGTCCACTATATTAGTAGTAGAGGAAGCCATACTATCTCTCCTGGGTGAGAACGAGTTCACATTTTTGAATGCGAATTTTGTGCCATGCCTGGGACAGGGTAGATAAGACACGTAATAACAACAAGATACGAACGCCAATCGCAAAGGCGGCAAGGCATCAGCCAAAAAATTGACGAACAGCGGCGCCTGGCGGCAAAAATCTCCGCCTGGTGCGCCTTTCTCATCACCGTTCGTCGCGAGACGGCGCAGTAGAAGGATGGTGAGCAGTGCGGGCCACGCTGACGAACTATAATCTGGGGCAGGACCGATGACTGAAAATGCTACTTTTGCTGGGGTGAATCGACGATGAGACGCAAGAACAAGACCATGCTGTTGTCCACGTGGCTGCTATCCATGTATACGCTTGTCACTATCGCCGCGGGAACCAAGGCCGAGCTCGAATCCGGCATGGTCAACCCCGGCTACGAGGAAAAGCCGGACTGGTTCAAGCTGTCGTTTCTGGATCTGCGTGAGGACGTCAGCGAGGCGGCCAAGGCAGGCAAGCGTGTGCTGTTGTACTTTTACCAGGACGGCTGCCCGTACTGTAAAAAGCTGCTGCAGGACAATTTCGGCCAGCGCAAGATCGCCAACAAGACCAAGGCCGGTTTCGATGTGATCGCGATCAACATGTGGGGCAACAAGGAGGTCACCGACCTGCAGGGCAACACCGTCACTGAAAAACAGTTTTCCCGCAGCCTGAAAGTCAATTACACCCCGACCCTGCTGTTTCTGAATGAATCCGGTGAGGTCGTGCTGCGGGTCAACGGCTATTACTTTCCTGACAAGTTCAGTGCCGCGCTGGACTACGTCGCGGCCAAGCTCGAGACCCGGGTCAGTTTCCGCGAGTACTACAAACAGAACAAGACCGGCAAGAGCAGGCCGGCACTGCGGTTCGAACCCGGCTTTCTGAAACCACCGTACGACCTGCAGGCGGTGGTCAGGAAAAGCAGCAAACCATTGCTGGTCCTGTTTGAACAACCCCACTGCAAGGCCTGCGATGAGCTGCACGACAAGGTACTGCAACACAAAATCACCCGCCAGGAGATGAAAAAACTGAATATCGCGCTGGTGGACATGTGGTCGAAGGACAAGCTCGTCACCCCGGACGGGACCAAGACCACGGTCGCGGACTGGGCCAGCAAGCTGAACATCAAGTACTCGCCCAGCCTGGTGTATTTCGATTCCAGCGGCAAGGAGGTATTCCGCGCCGAAGCCTACCTGAAAGCCTTTCATGTGCACGGCACCATGGCCTATGTGCATGAAAAGGCCTACCTGAAACAACCGGAGTTCCAGCGTTACCTGCAACAGCGGCGCAAGAAGCTGGAAAAGAAAGGGATCAAAGTCGACCTGTGGGAATAACGAACCGCGGCGCGCAACGCGGGCCGGTCACTCCGCGGACAGCCCGGTCAGCGCATACAGCCTGCTGACCTGCTTCGGCTTCAGGGCTTCGTAGCTGCCGGGCTTCAGGC
>JALUUZ010000162.1 GCA_027021095.1 Gammaproteobacteria bacterium | reverse complement strand
CAAGTGGTCAGGGAGACAACGGGGTTTCGATGGACTGTCAGGCCGGCTCGAATTGAATAAATTATAAATATAAGCAGGAGGCGATCATGTTCAAGCAATCATCCCATCTACTGTTATCGGTGTTGTTGATCAGCCTGGTAATGCCAGCGTGCTCGGTGTTCGTAAAAAACAACGCAAAGAATGGTTTTAAGAAGCAAAAGGTGGTCTATCATCTCAACGACGTCAATTCAGCACATGGTGTGCTGCGCAATATCAAGAATCACCTGAATGCTCTTGGACAGGACAATGTCGAGATTGTCGCGGTAGCGCACTCGAGCGGTGCCTATGCGCTGGTGATGGGAACACAGGACCGCAAAGGCAGGCCCTTTGACGTGGCGATTCGCAGCCTTGCGCGCAGGGGAGTGACATTTCAACTCTGTGCGAATACGGTGCGCAACAAAAAAATCCCGAAGACCAGCATCGACCCGAATGCAAAGCTGGTTCCGTCCGGTGTTGCACAGCTTATCAATCTGCAGCAGCATGGCTATTTGTACATCAAGCCCTAGCCTGTGCATTGCTCACCACCGTTCGTCGCAGGACAGTGGTGAGCAAGGCGGCCTAACGTCCCTGGTTCGGCATGATCACTGTCTGCACCGATTTGCCCTTGGCGCTGGTGTCATGCTGTTTATAGCCGCACCAGTTTGAGCAATATTCGCAATAGCGCTGGTGCAGCATATCGTTACGCCAGGCACGCATCTGGTCTCCATTCCATGCGCCTTTAAACCCGAGCTCGAACACATTGCCCAAGTCACATGTACCATAAGTGCAGCAAGGATTTATCTGCCCACGGACACTGATGGAAACCAGTTGTGTGAAGGGTGCCTGGCATATACCCTTTGCCTGACGTTGGTGGTAGCCCCGGGGATAGAAGGGCAACTCGTAGATATTGGAGGCTATGCCAAGTTGTTTACATTCACGATCGATATGGCGCTGAAACGCCTGGTAGACCTCGAGTGACGCCAGCGGGTTGAAACCAGTGATCTCGACCGAGTGCATGCCTTTTTGCAGTTGGAAGCGAATACGCTTTATCGCCTTGAACTGGCTGGCCCAGGCAGGCAGCTGTTTTAGTGTCTCGAGGGTCTCTTCGCTGACCACGACCCAGATTTCAATCGGTATATCGCAGGTTTCACCGAAAATACGGATGTTTTCTTCGATTTTCTTCAGGTCCGCGCCCCTGATTTTCTGCATGTAGACCGGGTCGGGGGAGTCGATGCTGATATGCAGCATATCCAGGCCGGCCTGCTGCAGCTTTTTTGCAACGTCGGCCGTCAATAGTAACCCGTTACTGGTCAGACGAACCTCGGGGATGTACTGCTTGGCCAGCTTGATGGCGTCAAAGATCCGTTTGTACAGCAGCGGTTCACCTATATTGTACAGCAGCAGGCGGTTGGCGCCTTTGAGCTGAACGATAATACGTTCAAAATCGGCAAAGGCCATGTCTTTGTGGCCGTATTTCTTTTGCCATTCTGGATTTGCCTGGTTGCACCATTTACAACGCAGGTTGCAACGCGTGGTCAACTCAATCAACACATGTGACGGTGTATGGTAACAATAGGTGCTGGCGTGCTTTTTTAAAAGCTTGATCTCGAGGTATTTGAGTACTTCCAGAAATTTGCGGGTATGCGTGCGCCGCCATAGTCCCAGCAAGTGAAAAAAGAATCTTGAAATCATCGGTTGACCAGTAAGCTTGTCTGTAAAGGTTTTGTCTACGCGTTCTTAATGGTTATAGCAAATTCCGGGCCGGGATGTGTAGTCAGCCCTTAGTCTTAGTATAGAGTAAAGTCGTATTGATTTTTGACGCTGTGCCATTGTTTCGTCAGCAGCAGCTGACAAGTGGATTTTTGCTATACTGACTGCAGGTTCTGATGAGTCAGTGCTGATTTCGTCGTTGCCCCGTGCGGGCGCTAGCTGGAAGTTGAGCAGGTTTCCATATGGTAAAGAAACTTAATTCAATCCGTTTTCTGCGCTTGGGTAACAGGATTCGTTTCCTGAACCCGGTGGAAGACAGCCTTGGCTTGATGGCCAATTGTGATCTGTCCAAGATCAGAACGGTACAGCAGCTGGAGGCTTTTTTCGAATGTGAGTTGTCCAAGCTGTCTGAGAATGACCCGGGTTCAGTCGACCGGCTGATCCGGTCGATTCTCGAGCGCCAGCGTGATGAGATTCTTGCCAAGGTAAAATAAGGCGCGAGACGCAGCCGGGGGGCATGCCACTGGGCCGCCGCGGCAGAAGCGCTGCAATACGGCCCCGTGATATCGATCCCCATCTACACAGGTGAAAACCCGTGTAAACCCGTGTAGTATAGTCCTGTCACTTGCAGTCGTTACAGGAAAATGAATACAACAGAGCTCCATGCCCGACGGGAAAAACTGGCCCGGGAATTTCAGGCCATACTTCCTGCCGAGAGCGTTCTTTATCAAACAGAAGATCTGCGTGTCTATGAATGTGACGCTCTCTCCGCCTATCGGCGTCTGCCGTTGCTTGCGGTGTTGCCAGATACGATAGACCAGGTGCAGCAAGTCATGCGCCTGTGCCGCCGGTTGAGCCTGCCCGTGGTAGCGCGCGGTGCCGGCACCGGCTTGTCCGCGGGCGCACTGCCCGATACGCAGGGGGTGTTGCTCGGACTGGCGAAATTCGACCGGATCCTGGAAATCGATGCCAACAAGCGGATTGCAAGGGTGCAGCCCGGGGTGCGCAACCTGGCGATTTCCGAGGCGGTCAGTGACCTGGGGCTGTACTATGCGCCGGATCCTTCGTCGCAGATCGCCTGTACGATCGGCGGTAATGTTGCGGAAAATTCCGGTGGCGTGCACTGTTTGAAGTATGGTCTGACCGTGCACAACATCCAGCAGCTGCAGGTCGTAACGATCGATGGTGACTTGTTGACGATCGGTGGTCCGGGACCTGATACGCCGGGTTATGACCTGCTGGCGCTTTTTACCGGTTCGGAAGGCTTGCTCGGAGTCATCGTCGAGGTCACAGTCAAGCTGCTGCCAAAACCTGAATCCGCCCGCTTGTTGCTGGCCGCGTTCGATCAAGTCGAGAAAGCTGGCAATGCCGTGGCGGCGATCATTGCCTCGGGGATAGTCCCGGCCGGCCTGGAGATGATGGATCAGATGGCGATCCGTGCAGCCGAGGATTTCGTACATGCCGGCTACCCGCGTGATGCCGCGGCCATTCTGTTGTGTGAGCTGGATGGTACCGAGGCCGAGGTCGATGCGCACCTGGAGACGGTCCGCCGGGTATTGACCGAGGCCGGTGCGACCGGCTTGCGATGTGCAGAGAGTGCCGAACAGCGCCGGAGAATGTGGCAGGGACGTAAGGCGGCGTTTCCGGCGGTCGGCAGGATCAGTCCTGATTACTACTGTATGGACGGTACCATCCCGCGTAGATGCCTGCCTGAAGTACTGCGCGAGATAGCGCGGCTGTCCTCCGAGTACGGTTTGCCTGTTGCCAATGTGTTTCATGCCGGCGACGGCAATCTGCATCCGCTGATACTCTATGATGCCAACAAGCCTGGTGAACTCGAGCGTACCGAGGAGATGGGGGGACGGATACTCGAGTTGTGTGTCAGTGTTGGCGGCACGATCACTGGAGAGCATGGCGTGGGCCTGGAGAAAATCAACCAGATGTGTGTGCAGTTCAATGCCGCGGAGCTGGCGCAGTTTCATGCGGTGAAGTCTGCATTCGACCCGGATGGTCTGTTGAATCCCGGCAAGGCCATTCCTGAGTTGCACCGTTGTGCAGAACTGGGTGCGATGCATGTGCACCAGGGCCGGTTGCCGTTTCCCGGGCTGGAGCGTTTCTGAGTCATTTCATGTCATCCAACGCTCAGACAATGGACCACAGCGTGGTATTACAGGAACAGGTCAAGGCTGCGCTCGGAGCAGGAACGCCGTTGGTGATAACAGGCAACTGCACCAAAGAGTTCTATGGGCACCGGGTGCAGGGGCGGCGGCTGGAGACAACGGTACATACAGGGGTAGTAGACTACGATCCGAGCGAACTGGTGGTTACCGTCCGTGCCGGTACCCCCTTGGTGCAGCTTGAACAACTGCTGGATGAGAACGGGCAGATGCTTGCATTCGAACCGAGCAGTTTTGGTGGCCGGGCGAGTGTCGGCGGGACGATTGCCTGCAATGTGTCCGGCCCGCGGCGTATGGTTCTAGGTGCGGCCAGGGATTTCGTGCTTGGCTGCAGGGTGATCAATGGCAATGGTGAATTGCTGCACTTCGGCGGCAAGGTGATCAAGAATGTGGCGGGTTATGATGTGTCACGGCTGATGACCGGTGCACAGGGGACACTTGGGCTGTTACTCGAGGTGTCATTGAAGGTGCTGCCGAAACCAGAGGCTGAGATGACCCTGGCCTACGAGATGGGTGTCGAAGAGTCGATCACCATGTTGCACCGCTGGCTGCAGCAGCCTTATCCTTTGTCTGCGAGCTGTTTCGACGAACGCACACTGTGGATACGTTTGTCCGGGAGCAGTGCCGCACTGGCGCATACGCATCGCCGGCTTGGCGGTCAGGCGGTCAGTGACAGCGAGGCGTTCTGGCGCTGTTTGAACGACAAGCAGCATGAGTTCTTTGGTGATACCGGGCCGTTGTGGCGGCTGTCTCTGCCGTCCGATTGCAAACCACTGGCGTTGCCTGGCAAGTGGCTGTATGAATGGAACGGCGCACTGCGCTGGCTGCGCAGCACGGCGTCGGCGGACGCTGTCCGCCGCCAGGTCGAGGCGGTCGCGGGGCATGCGATGTATTATCGCGGCGACCGGCAGCGTATCGATACGGTGTTGCACCCGTTGGATCCGCGCCTGGTTCCGATTCACCGGCGGCTGAAGCAGGCATTCGACCCGGAACGGATCTTCAATCCCGGCAGGCTTTATCCGGACTTGTAGGAAGTTTTTATGCAGACGCGTATCAGTGAGCAATATCGGGCGGTGGCCGGGATCGAGGAGGCCGAAGCCGTACTTCGGAACTGCGTGCACTGCGGGTTCTGCAATGCGACCTGTCCGACTTATAACTTGTTAGGCGATGAACTCGATGGGCCCCGGGGGCGTATCTATCTGTTGAAACAGGTGGTCGAGGGCGAGAGGCCAGGCCGCACGACGATGCGTCACCTGGATCGTTGCCTGACCTGCCGGGCCTGTGAGACCACCTGTCCTTCAGGGGTACATTATACCCGCCTGCTCGATACCGGCCGTGAACTGGTCGAACGCAGCGTCAGGCGCCCACCCATACAGCGGGTAATGCGTTGGCTGCTGCGTAAGATTCTGCCTTATCCACGGCGTTTTTCGTTGCTGCTTGGCCTGGCGAGGAGCCTGCGTTGGCTGCTGCCTCGGGGATTGGCTGCACAGCTTCCCGCCGTGGACGGAAGCCCCGGACCTCGCACGCGCATGCCCGGTGCAGACGGGAAACGCAAGGTTTTGTTACTCGACGGCTGTGTGCAAAGTGTCGTCGCCAGGCAGACCAATGCCGCCGCGGCCAGCGTGCTGCGCAAGCTTGGCGTCGAGGCGTTGAGCTCACAGGACGAAGGCTGTTGTGGAGCGGTCAGTTACCACCTGTCCGCGCATGACGAGGCATTGTCCTTCGTGCGCAGAAATATCGATGCTTGGTGGGTACTGGTACAGCAGCACGGGATCGAGGCGATCATCAGCAGTGCCAGTGGGTGCGGAGTCATGCTGAAAGACTATGCGTATTTGTTGCGGCATGATCGTGACTACGCCGATAAGGCGAGGCAGCTCGTGGCGTTGGTCAAGGATCTAGGCGAGTTCATCAGTAAACTGGTACTCCAGGAACAGCGCAACGACCTGTTTTCCGGCCAGGCGCGAAGCCGGCGCCTGGCTTTTCACAGCCCTTGTACACTACAACACGGGCAAAGATTGAACGGTGTCGTGGAAGCAATACTCGAAGCCGCGGGGTTCGTGCTTGGCCACGTTCAGGATGCACACCTTTGTTGCGGGTCTGCCGGAACCTATTCGATTCTGCAGCACGGCTTGTCGGCACAGCTGCTCGAGCGCAAGCTTTCGGCACTGCAGGAGTCGGTGCCGGAGCTGATCGTGACGGCCAATATAGGTTGCCAGATGCATCTGGCCAGCAGGGCACAGGTGCCGGTCAAACACTGGATCGAGGTCGTGGACGAAGTGTTATAAGGTCCGCATCCGGCCTGCGGCGGTTTCGATCCAATGTACCGCCTGCTGTGCAGACAGTGGGGCACTGGCCAGGTTGCCCTGGTAGTAGTCGGTGCCGATGGTTTTCAGCAGGTCCAATGCTGCCTGATGCTCGACACCGGTGGCAAGTACTTTGAGCGCCATCTCGGCGGCAAGCCGGCTTGCGGCACGCAGCAGCACGGTTTTCTTTTTATGTTGCGGAACAGCATTGATGTAGTCGCCATTTATCTTGAGTATATCGACCGGTGAGCGCTGCAGGGTTTCAAGCGAAAGTGGTCCGGCGATGAAGTTGCCGATTGCAAGCTTTACCCCCAGGTCACTGGTTTTTTTCAGGTTTTCAAGCACGATCCGGTTGTTACAGGGAATACTGTTGTCCGGCAGCTCCAGCAGGAGGTGTCGTGGCGCGGTGCCGCTCTGCTCGAGCATCGAAGTAATCGTCGATGTGAATTCCGCATTCTTGAGGTTCAACAGGGTAGGCTTGACGCTGATCATAAAATCCTTGTCAAGTACTTCGCCTGCCTGGCTCAGGAAGTCGAATGCGTTCTGCAGTATCCACTTGAACAGCGATTCACCATGCCCTTGATGCTCTGCAGTAGTCAGAATATCCAGTGCCGAGATCGTCCCCAGTGTTTCGTGCTGCCAGCGCAACACTGTTTCGGCCCCAACGCATTTGTCGGTTTTGGTGTCGAGGATTGGCTGATACAGCAGTTCCAGCTGGCCTTTTTTTATTACTTCGCCGAGCTCGTCGATCAGGATAAAGTTTCCAGAAGTGTTTTCACTCAAGGCGCTGTTGTAGATGGAGTATTCATGCCCTTTACGTTTGGCGACATACATCGCGACATCGGCTGCCTTGAGCAGCGACTCAGGTGAGTTGGCGTTGTCGGGGTAGACCGCGATACCGATGCTTGCGCCGATATACAATGAGTGTTCTCCTACCGCAAAGACCTTGTTGATCGTGCCGGCCAGTTTCCCGGCAATGACCGTCGCCTGCTTTGCGTCCGTATCCGGCAGCAGGATAGCGAATTCATCGCCGCCAAGACGGGCGACCATGTCCGTGTCGCGCAGCTGCGAAAGAAGTCTTTTCGCTGTCTGCTGCAGTACTTTGTCTCCGATGTTGTGTCCTAGAGAGTCATTGATGTCTTTGAAGTCGTTCAGGTCGAGTAGCAGCAGTGTCAGTGGCTTGCCGGCATCTGTCGCGTGCATGCTGGTATGAATCTGTTCTTCCAGCAGCAGCCTGTTCGGCAACTTGGTCATCGGGTCATGAAGCGCCTGGTGTTCGAGCATTTCCTCGCGCAGGTGGATCTGCATGCGCATGTGTGAAAACGCCTGGATCAGGTTTTCAGTCTCCAGGAAGTGGCTGTCGGGTATATCGATGTCCTTGTCACCCATCGCCACCGCTTTGAGTGCATTGGTAATATTGGAGACCGGGCGGATTACACGCGAATCGAAGTAGCGGTAGGCTGCGACGATACTCAGCAGGCCCAGCAGTGAAAGCAACCACAGCGTATTGACTATGTCGTCAGCGGTCTGTGCAACATTGTACAGGCTTTTTCTGGACAGGCTGTCGATTGCGCTGATCAGCTCCTGCAGGCGCGCATCGATTTTCTGTTTGAGCGGCTGCAGTTTTTCGGTGCGTAGTATGCGGTCTGTGCGCCAGCGCCTGCTGGCATTCAATGCGACGGTTTTCCTGAAGTAGCCATACCATTGGTTGCTTGCTGTCAGCATGTTCTCGATTGCGCTGCGCACCTCGAGCTCCAAGTCCTTGGTGTTTTCGGGACGCTCGGCTTCACGCAGTATGGCGTTCAGTGTCTGCTGCAGCACTTTATGGTAAGTGTGTATATCTTTTATCTGGCTCTCCAGCGCTTCGACCGATAAGGAGGCAAGCCGGTTGATCAGGTACATTCTGAAATTGGCAATGATCTGAATCCAGTACCAGCGTGCGGTATTCAGCCGCTGGTACAGCGAGCGTGTATAGGGATCAGGGCTGTCGGCATCGAGTTCACTCAGCGCGTTTTGCGAGTTACTGAGAAATTTCCGGTGCAGGGGCAGCATTTTGACCTGGCCGTAGTAGATTGCAGGGAATTGCTTAGTAAAGCTCATGCGGATGCTGATCAGGTCCTTGGTGATGGTGTTCAGCTGTGCCAGATCCTGGCGCAGTAGTTGGATCAGGGCTCTGTTCTCTTTTCTTTTTGACCAGGCCGAGTGTTGAAGATTCTTCAATGTCACCGTAATGGTGCGGTACTGCTGGTCCCACTTGTCGATCGTGCTTTTCGAAGACGACAGCAGGTGATCATTCAGAATATTGTCGCCCCTGGCGATCGCAGAACGCAGCTGGTACACATATTTCAGGATTTTTGAATGCTCTTCGAGTTTCCTGGTATTGGTGTTGGATTTGTACGCTACGTAATATTGCAGCGACAGGGTGGCAAACAATAAAAACAAGGTGACGAAGACGGCAATATACAGGTAAAGACGGCGTATACTGTGTCGTGTTTTGGTCTGTCCGGTGGTTGTCGGCATAATCACTCAACTGCAGTATTGTCTATGACAGCCGGATCAAGGCTTCCCTGGGTAATTGTCCAGGCGCTCTGATGTCAGGGCTTCCTGGGATAATCATTGACTTTGCACAACACTGGATACCTCGCGGTCGCCGGGAGCCGGAACACACGCTGTATAGCCTGTCGGAGCGCAGCCTGTTCTGCGTGTTTAGTGTACGGCTTGCCAGGATTCCCCTTGCAGGTATGCCCGGAGGCGACAGGTGCAGCTTGGCGATCGTCCTAAATAAGCTTGATTAAATTATAGTAGAGCACTGGGACTTTACACACAATACCGGTAAGTGCCTGTTTCAACGAGAAAAGGATGGGGCTGTTATTTTTATTATAAAAATCAAACGGTTGTTATGATCGGCTTGGTTTTTTCATAAATCCAGGTTATAGGCGCACTTGCAGCGGTACCGAGCCCTTGTATAAGCGGATTGTATTGGTAACGGTGGTGCGGTTGTTCTATAGATAAGACAGGCAACGAGCAATAGCGACCTGGGAGAGACATGAAATGATGTACCGCCGCCTGTATTTTCTGTTTCCCGACACAGCGCATACCAGCAGGGTCGTCGAGGAGTTGGAGCGACAGGGCATCGCACGCAGCGAGATGCATGCCGTGGCCAACCCTGGTATCGATATTTCAATGTTACCGTCTATGGATCCAGGGACTGCACGCCAGGTATCCGGCCACAGCGAAAAAATCTACTGGACAGCGAACCTGATTCTGTTTTTCGTTGTATTGACCGCGTTTATTTTCTTTTTGTTGATCGGTGCGGCACTGTCGGCGGTAGTAGCGGGTATAGTGTTGTTGGCAAGTTTTTTCGCGGGATTTTTGTTTGTCAGCAGGGTTCCCAATGTACACCTGGATGAATTCAGCCAGGCACTCAAACACGGTGAGATCCTGTTGGTCGTCGACGTACCCAAGCGCCGGGTGGCGGAAATAGAACACCAGGTGCATCGACTGCACCCCGAGGCGGTGGTGGGTGGTGTCGGCTGGGGCCAGGCCGTGTCGCACGGCTAGCCCGCATTTTCTCACCACTCTTTTACTGCGACGGCGCCATGGCACGGCCTGACTGGCTTTCGCTCGGTCGGCGAGCCAGCAAAGCATCTTCGGGTGATGCGATGCGTTCTATCGTGGTGGTGGTGCGTACAACGCACCCTGCTTGCCTGCGCGCTCCTCGGTCGCGAAAGCCACCCATCCCGCACCCTTGCACCGTCTCGCGACGAACGGTGGTGAGAAATGCGGGCTGGCACCACCACAAATCGTATCGCATCACGCGGTCATCCTTCCACACGCGATTCTTCCATACCGCACCCTTGTGCCGTCTTGCGACGAACGGTGGAGAGAAATGCGGGCTGTCTGTTCCTGTACTCTTGAGGGCGCCGGTATGGGTAATTCTTGCCCAAAAAAGTGCTGATCGCCTTGGTGACGGTATATTGTCAAGCATATATTTGCTATCTTAGGCAGAGAGTTGATTACAGCCTGGTCTACTAAAACACTAATTATGGCAGACAGAGAATATCCGCATACACTCGCTCCGGGAACAGCGTTACATGAGTACCGCATCACACAGGTGCTGGGGATCGGCAGTTTCGGGATCACCTATCTGGGAGAGGACGTCAATCTCGGAAAAAAGGTTGCTATCAAGGAGTATATGCCGAACGAAAATGCAGTCCGTTTCGAGGGCAATACCGTCAAGCCGAAATCGACACGCGATGAAATGGATTATACCTGGGGACGTGACCGTTTTCTGGATGAGGCACGTATTCTGGCACAGTTCGACCACCCGAATATCAACCGGGTGTATCGTTATTTCGAAGCGAACAATACCGCCTATATCGTACTCGAGTATATCGAGGGACGGACACTGGCAGAGCTGCTCGACAGCGGCCATGTGTTCAGTGAGCAGGAACTGGTGGATTTACTTGCGCAGCTTGCAGGCGGGCTGGCAGTCGTACACCAGGCCGGTTATATTCACCGTGATGTAAAACCTGCCAATATCATCATGCGTACCAACCAGATTCCAGTGCTGGTCGATTTTGGCGCGGCACGGCAGGCGGTAGGAGCAAAAACAAAAAGTATCACTACCATTATCACCCCTGGCTATGCGCCGACTGAGCAGTATGATCAGACGACCGATCTGCTTGGTCCCTGGAGCGATATCTATGCATTGGGGATGGTGATGTATCGTTGTATCAGTGGAAAAAACGACGCCGAAATTGCCGATGCGGTTTCACGTACACTGGCGATCAACAACAAGCGCAGCGACCCGCTGGAACCGGTAAAGCGGTTCAGGGGGAATTTCAGTAAATCTTTTCTGGACAAGATCGATTGGGCGATCAGTGTCAATGAAAAAAAGCGTCCGCAAAGTATTGGCGAATGGATTCCGGAGATTCTCGATGCGAAAAAGATCCCAAAGCCTGTGTCAACCACCGAACAGCCGTTGCCGCAACGAAAAAAAACCGGTTTCGGCAAGATTGCAGCAGTGTTTGGCGCCGCGCTGTTGCTTATCGTTATCGCCGGCATCATCAAGGTGATGGTGACCGACAGGCCGGCAAAGCCTAAGGCCGCCGATTCGGCGACCAAGCCCAAGGTGCCGGAGCAGAAAATCGAGTTCGGCAAGCTGGTATCGAACGGCGGTTCTGAACGGGACAAGAAAGCGCTGGCAGCGAAAATGGCGCTTACCGGCTTGCATGACCGCCGCCGGTTTACCTTGAACGATCACTTGGTGATTCACGCGCAAAAAGGACTCAGCCTGCGTGAGGCGCCAAGCCTGGAGTCGACCAAGTTGACCAGTATCTACTATGGCAGAACGGTCGAAGTGCTGGGTCAGCCGATACAGGACAAACCGATTTCGGTGGACGGGATTCGTGGGCATTGGGTCAAGGTCAAATACGGTGTGTTGACCGGTTATGTGTTCTCAGGTTTTCTATCCGGGCTGCCTGCTGTCGGTGATACCGGTTTTGAAAAATACACCAAGAAACTCGAGTCGGTGGCGGCCAGGGTGCGGACGGACAATACACAGTACAAATATACCGGCGGATGTGAGTGGCACCAGGGGCACGTGATCATTGGCGGGATCACGATGCTCGACGCCTACCTGGTGTCCCGTAAATTGTTCCAGCTGCCTGCCAGCCTGACGTTTCCGGTGTCAAAGAGCGGTCATAAATCGACATCGATAGAAGGCTACAGGTACGAGTTCAGGCTGCAGCGTCAAGGCGGGCAGCTGACCGGGATCACTGTTTTGCGCTACAGTGGCAACGATCTGGAGGCCAGATTTTCGATCAGCAAACTGAATGACGACGAATACCTGCTGCGGCATCACCCGGACAAAAGAGGGTGTAACTCCTGAAACGGCTGCTGCGACGGCCCATTGACATCAAGCCTGCTGCGAACGGCGGTAAAAAGACGGGTCGTTGATGCTGTGCGATATTTTATCTGGCTATTAGATTGATTAATCATGGATGGATATCGTTCTTCGCAACTGCAGGGTGCCAATCCGGATTTTATTATCACTTCCCGTTGCGACGGCCTGCCAGCGAACCGGCATGTAAAAGAAGAATCGCGTGATACCCTTCGATTTGTCGTGGTGTTGATGCGTACAACGTCCCTCTGCCTTGGCCGTGTACCTTGGTCGTGAACGCCACCCATGCCGCACTCTTGCTCCGCCTCGCTACGAACGGTGGTGAGAAATGCGGGGTAAAGCCACGGCACTTCGTCAAAACCGGTACGGGATTTGCCAGCGGAATGCTATTTTCTGCACATTTCACCTCTTTTGGGCTATAATGCGCGGCTGTTTTATAAAAGCAGGCTTTTGTACGGGTCCTTTGTGGCCCGTCGTTCACAGAACAGGCGCCCGCTTGGGCGGGGTCTGTGTTCTGCGTCCGTCAGGCGGGTTGTACTACGGATCTCTCAGATAATCGACAAACGCTAGGTAACAGGAACATGGTTGACTTAACAAAGTATAGAAATATAGGTATTTTTGCTCATGTGGACGCTGGTAAAACCACAACTACCGAGCGTATTCTGAAATTAACCGGCAAAATCCATAAGTTAGGTGAGGTGCATGACGGTGCCGCAACCACTGACTTTATGGAGCAGGAGCAAGAACGTGGGATCACTATCCAGTCAGCCGCCACATCCTGTACATGGAATGACCATCGCCTGAATATTATCGATACCCCTGGACACGTGGACTTTACCATCGAGGTTTATCGTTCATTGAAAGTGCTCGATGGCGGCGTGGGGGTGTTTTGTGGTTCAGGTGGCGTAGAACCCCAGTCGGAGACCAACTGGCGTTATGCGAACGAGTCGGAGGTCGCGCGTATTATCTTTGTCAACAAGCTGGACAGGATGGGCGCTGATTTTTACCGGGTCGTGCAACAGATCAAGGATGTGCTGGGAGCCAAGCCGCTGGTAATGACTTTGCCGATCGGGATCGAGGACGACTTCGTTGGTGTCGTCGATCTGCTGACACGCAAAGCCTGGGTCTGGGATTCTTCCGGTGATCCGACCAAGTACGAGATCCAGGAACCGCCGGCAGACATGACGGACAAGATCGAAGAGTGGCGTGAACAGCTTATCGAGATGGCAGTCGAGCAGGACGATGACTTGATGGAACAGTATCTTGAGGGTAACGAGCCGTCGGTCGACGACCTCAAGCGTTGTATCCGCAAGGGGACGATCGCGCTCGATTTTTTTCCGACCTACTGTGGTTCGGCATTCAAGAACAAGGGTGTACAGCCGGTGCTGAAC
>JALUUZ010000161.1 GCA_027021095.1 Gammaproteobacteria bacterium | reverse complement strand
CCCGCATTTCTCACCACCCTTCTACTGCGACGGCGCCATGGCACGCCCTGGCTGGTTTTCGCTCGGTCGGAGTGCTCGACATAGTGTCGACTATGCCTGCGCGCTCCTCGGTCGCGAAAGCCACCCATGCCGCACCCTTGCGCCGTCTCGCTACGAACGGTGGTGAGAAATGCGGGCTGGCCCACCTTTCTCACACCCTTCTACTGCGACGGCGCCATGGCACGCCCTGGCTGGCTTTCGTTCGGTCGTGGTGGTGCCGTACAACGTGTGGTGCGTACAACGCACCCTACTTTGGAGCATGACATTTTTTCACCGTAAATTCTTTGGTGTACTGCGCACACCGTCATGACGAGGTAGGGTGCGTTGTACGCACCAACACCAAGGCAAATCAAATAGTGCCACGTGGCGACTCTTCCACAAACGACATTTTCTTGGTGTAAATCCTTTGGTGTGCTGCGCACACCGTCACGTGGCGATCCTTCCTTGCCTGTGCGTTCCTCGGTCGCGAAAACCACCCATGCCGCACCCTTGCGCCGTTTCGCGACGAACGGGCTTTTTCGCTGTGCCGCCCTGCCTTTCTACTGTCAAAAAACAGGCATGAAATCCTGGTATTGCCCGGTGGTGAGTAATGCGGGCTGGCCCACCTTTCTCACGCCCTCCGTCACATCAATTCAGTACTTTTTTTAGAAAGCGTCCGGTATGTGACTTGTCGTTTGCAGCGACCTGTTCGGGCGTGCCGCTTGCGACGATTCTGCCGCCTTGTTCTCCTCCTTCGGGGCCAAGGTCTATGATCCAGTCTGCGGTCTTGATGACATCGAGGTTGTGTTCGATCACCACGATCGTGTTGCCATGATCGCGCAGCCGCCTGAGTACGCCGAGTAACTGCTTGATATCATGGAAGTGCAGCCCGGTGGTCGGTTCGTCAAGTATATACAGTGTCTTGCCGGTATCACGCTTGGACAGCTCGCGCGACAGTTTGATCCGCTGGGCTTCGCCACCGGACAAGGTGGTGGCATTCTGGCCCAGCTTGATGTAGGCGAGACCGACATCGATCAGGGTCTGGAGTTTGCGCTTGACGACCGGGATTGCGTTGAAGAAGGCGAGTGCGTCTTCGATCGTCATCTCCAGTACCTCGTGGATGTTTTTTCCTTTGTACCGGATATCGAGTGTCTCGCGGTTGTAGCGCTTGCCGTGACAGACGTCACAAGGTACATAGATGTCTGGTAGAAAATGCATTTCGACCTTGATCACACCGTCACCCTGGCAGGCTTCACAGCGCCCGCCCTTGACGTTGAAGCTGAAGCGTCCAGGCTGGTAGCCGCGTGCGCGTGATTCCTGGGTTGCAGAAAAGAGTTCACGGATCGGGGTGAACAGGCCGGTATAGGTTGCCGGGTTGGAACGCGGCGTGCGTCCGATCGGACTTTGGTCGATATCGACGATCTTGTCGATCTGCTTCAATCCACGGATCGATTCGAACGGCGCTGGAACCAGGCTGGCGTTGTTGATTTCACGCGCGCAGTATTTGTATAAGGTGTCGTTGATCAGCGTGGATTTGCCGGAGCCGGAGACACCGGTGATACAGGTAAACAGGCCGAGCGGTATCCTGGCCGTGACCTGTTTCAGGTTGTTGCCGCTGGCACGGGTAATCGTGATAACCTTTTTTTTGTCGAATGCCTTGCGTTGTGGTGGAACGGCAATCGACTCCCGGCCGGAAAGATAAGCCCCGGTCAGCGAGTTCTTGTCGCGCATGATCGCAGCCGGTGTACCCTGGGCCACGATGCGTCCGCCGTGCACGCCGGCACCTGGGCCGATATCGATGACATGGTCTGCGGCATGGATGGCTTCCTCGTCGTGTTCGACGACGATGACCGTGTTACCAAGATCGCGCAGATAGGTCAGGGTGTTGAGCAGGCGCTGATTGTCGCGCTGGTGCAGCCCGATCGATGGCTCGTCGAGTACGTACATGACACCGACCAGGCCGGCACCGATCTGGCTGGCCAGGCGTATGCGTTGCGCTTCGCCGCCGGACAGGGTCTCAGCGCTGCGTTCCAATGTCAGGTAATCCAGGCCGACATTGACCAGGAAGTCGAGCCGCTGGCAGATTTCCTTCAGTACCTTGGCCGCGATCTCGCCTCGCCGCCCGGGCAGTGTCAGGCGGGAAAACAGTTTCTGCGCCTTGTTGATCGGCAGCGCGACGATATCCGGCAGCGTGTGGTTCTTTATGTAGACATGGCGCGCGGCCTGGTTGAGCCGGGTGCCGTCGCATTCGGGGCAGGGTTGCACGCTGAGAAATTTCGCCAGGGTCTCGCGTACCGCCTGCGAGTCCGTTTCGCGGTAACGCCGCGAGATGTTGTTGATGATGCCTTCGAAGCAATGGTGCTTGGTAGTCGTACGGCCGCGTTCGTTGGCATAGCGAAACTCAATGATTTCGTCGCCGCTGCCATACAGAATCACCTGGCGCTGTTTCTTGGTCAGTTTTTCGAACGGTGTCTCGACATCGAAACCATAGTGTTTCGCCAGCGATGAAATCATATGAAAATAGTAGACACTGCGTTGGTCCCAGCCGCGGATCGCGCCGCCGGCCAGGCTCAGTTGCGGGTGCGCCACCACACGTTCAGGGTCGATGAACTGTTGTACTCCCAGGCCGTCACACTGCGGGCAGGCGCCGACTGGGTTGTTGAATGAAAACAGCCTGGGTTCCAGCTCCGACAGGCTGTATCCACAGTGCGGGCAGGCGAACTTCGACGAGAAGACTATGTCTTTTTTACGCGGGTTGTCCATCCAGGCAACGCGCGCGATGCCGTTTGCCAGCTGCAGCGCGGTTTCGAAGGACTCGGCCAGGCGTTGCTCGATGTCCGGGCGTACTTTAAAGCGGTCGACAACCGCTTCGATCGTGTGCTTTTTGCGCAGGTCGAGTTTGGGTACCTGGTCCAGTTCCATGACTTCGCCGTCGATACGTGCGCGGATAAAACCATGGGCACGCAGTTCATCGAGAATCTGCAGGTGTTCACCCTTGCGTTCCTCGACGATCGGC
>JALUUZ010000160.1 GCA_027021095.1 Gammaproteobacteria bacterium | reverse complement strand
GTTGACCCTCGACCTTGGTGGTGACTCCGGTCTTTGGATCGGTGCTGCTGGCCGAAGGCAGGGTTTTTCTCTTTACCTTTTTCTTCGACAGTACCTTGCCGTGTTTGTCGGTCTTGGTGATGACCCGTGAACCGTCGGGTTGACCCTCGACCTTGGTGGTGACTCCGGTCTTTGGATCGGTGCTGCTGGCCGAAGGCAGGGTTTTTCTCTTTACCTTTTTCTTCGACAGTACCTTGCCGTGTTTGTCGGTCTTGGTGATGACCCGCGAGCCGTCGGGTTGACCCTCGACCTTGGTGGTGACACCGGTTTTCGGGTCAGTGGTACGTACCGAAGGCTGTTGTTTCTTTTTGGCTTTTTTGCTGGCACCGTCCATTTGTTCACTGACCTTCTTCAGTGCATCAGTGATACCGCGTTTGAACCCGGCGTCAGCCGGACCGGCGCTCAGCAGCAGCAGCGCGGCGCTTGTGGATAAGAGTTTTTTCATTGTTTGCTTCCTCACAAATATTTTCTATTATTAAATTAATCACAAAAAGTAGGTAGATTAAGTTTACTATTTTACAACAGCTAAAGTGAATCAAGACTGAACAGGAGAGCTGGAGGGGGCTGGATGGCAAAACTATGCAAGAAATGTATCGTGACCGGGCGCGTGCAGGGGGTGTTTTTTCGTGCGTCGGCACGGGAGAAGGCATTGGACAATGGTCTTTGTGGTTGGGCCAGGAATCTTGGTGACGGTACGGTAGAAGTCATGTTGTGTGGGGAGTCACAGGAAGTGGAGCTCGTCAGCGAATGGCTGTGGCAGGGGCCGCCTTATGCCGACGTCGAGAAGGTCAGTTGCGAAGAGCTCGAATACCAGGCGCTTTCAGGTTTCGAAACCAGTTGATTTTTCCTTTTTTACTTTGGAAGCGATGAATTCGATGATCTTACCGGTTTCGACTTCGGTCGCCTCCGGGTCGCGCCTTCCCTGGTATTCATAGTGGTTTTTATCCAGTCCGCGCTCGGCGATGACGATACGGTGGGGGATACCGATCAGCTCCATGGTTGCAAACATCACGCCCGGCCGGACCTTGGTGTCTTCGAACAGTACATCGAATCCATGGTCGACCAATTGCTGATACAGCTGTTCTGCCGCGTTCCTGACACGGTGTGATTTGTGCAGGTTCAGCGGCAGCAGCGCGATCTGGAAAGGAGCGATGGCCTCCGGCCAGATGATCCCCTTGTCGTCGTGATTCTGTTCGATGGCGGCGGCGACGATTCGGCTGATCCCGATACCGTAGCAGCCCATGGTCAGGGTGACGGACTTGTCGTTTTCGTCCAGTACCCCGGCTTTGAGTTTCTCGCTGTAACGCTGCTGCAGTTGAAAGATATGACCGACCTCGATTCCCCGCGCAATGTGCAGTCTGCCCTTGCCGTCCGGGCTTGGTTCGCCGGCAGTGACATTGCGCAGATCGAAGGTCTCAGTCAGCGGCAGATCGCGTTGCCAGTTACAGCCGCTCAGGTGTTGGCCGTCCTGGTTGGCGCCACAGGTAAAATCGCTGAGCTGTGCCGCGGCGTGATCGACATACAGCGGCAGTGAAAGGCCGACCGGTCCGACCGAACCAGGTTGACAGCCGACGGCCTGTTGTACCTGTTCAGCCCCCGCCAGTTGAACTGGCGCCTCGATACCGGGCAGTTTCTGTGCCTTGACCAGGTTCAGTTCGTGGTCACCACGCAGTGCCACCGCAAACAGTTGTTGACTGCGGTCGGTGAGTATCAGCGTTTTCAGGCAGGCAGCCGGGCTGAGCTGCAAAAACCGGCAGACTTCTTCGATACTGTGCTGTCCGGGGGTATCGATGCGCTGCATTGCCTGCGTTGGCGCTGCAGGCTGGCCCGGACCGGCAGCCGGAGCCTGCTCGATATTGGCAGCGTAGTCGCCTTGGTCGGAAAACACGATTTCGTCTTCACCCGAATCAGCCAATACATGAAACTCGTGTGAGCGCTTGCCGCCGATTGCGCCTGAGTCGGCCTCGACCGGTCTGAATTTCAGCCCGAGGTGCTCGAAGATCCGGCAGTAGGCGTCGAACATCGATTCGTAGGTCTGCTGCAGAGACTGGTCGTCGAGGTGGAAAGAGTAGGCGTCCTTCATGATGAATTCACGCGCGCGCATCACACCGAATCGCGGCCGGATCTCATCCCGGAACTTGGTCTGGATCTGGTACAGTGTCAGCGGCAGCTGCTTGTAGCTGCGTATTTCCTTGCGCACGATGTCGGTGACCACCTCCTCATGGGTCGGCCCGTAGCAGAATTCACGCTGGTGACGGTCGGCCAGGCGCAGCAGTTCCGGCCCGTATTCTTCCCAGCGTCCCGATTCGATCCACAGTTCCGCCGGCTGCACCGACGGCATCAGGATTTCGATTGCACCGACCGCATTCATTTCATCGCGTACGATCTGCTCCACCTT
This sequence comes from Gammaproteobacteria bacterium, assembly GCA_027021095.1. Taxonomy (GTDB): domain Bacteria; phylum Pseudomonadota; class Gammaproteobacteria; order SZUA-21; family SZUA-21; genus SZUA-21. The sequence goes on along the minus strand of JALUUZ010000160.1, from coordinate 613 downwards.
GCGCAGCACGCGCAGCCCCAGCGGCAGCCAGTTGTAGATCCCAGCAGCGAGCTTGCGAATCATGCCGCTGCGCAGCATCAGCTGGTGGCTGATGATCTCGGCATCCGCCGGTATTTCTTTTTTGGTGATGATCGGGAACTGGCTGGTACGCATTGTCAAGATTTTCCGTTTGAAGTTGATCGATTAGGTTGCTGGCCGGCTTTCGCTCTGTCGTGGTGGCGGTGCGTACAACGCACCCTACCTTGACCTTGCCTGCGCGCTCCTCGGTCGCGAAAGCCACCCATGCCGCATCCTTGCACCGTCTCGCGACGAACGGTGGTGAGAAATGCGGGCTAGAAGGTGCTGCTGTTCCAGCCCCAAAGGTGGCGTTCAGGGCTGGCAAATTCAATATAAACCCTGTCTGCCGGGACACCGAGTTCGGATTGTACCAGTTCGGCCAGGGATTTAGAAAGTGCTTTGGTGGAGTCTTGTGGCAGGCCAAGGCTCTTGAGTTCCATGTAGACCGCCGGATCGTTGCTGCCGGCGAATGACAGTGACTGGTTTGCTTGCACCAGGACCATCACGTAGCTTTCCGGTTTGCCCAGCATCGCCGATACCTCGGCAGAAGCTTTAC
>JALUUZ010000159.1 GCA_027021095.1 Gammaproteobacteria bacterium | reverse complement strand
TTGCCCGGTTTCCAGTTTTCGAAACAGGCGATATCGGCTGCGGTGACTGAAACACCGTCTTCGTTGCGCAGCAGATTTTCGAGCAGGATCTTCAGTGCATAGGGCAGCCGGTCTGCACCCTCGATGACATTGATGTCATAGATTTCATAGTCCCGGCCCTGGACATGCAGTGTCGAGCGGGCGTTAAAGCTGTTGTTCATGGACATTCCTTAAAACATATGGAGGCAGGACTGCTCGTCATCGGTTGGCATGGTCCTGCCTGGGTTGCCGGTACCGGGCCGCGACCAGCCTGTAATACTCACCAACACGCCGTCTTGCTACGAACGGTGGTGGGCAATGCGGGCCGGTACCCCGGGGTTTTCAACCTGGAATACGGTTTATCGCGCGCGGGATTGTGCCGCTGGATCAAGGGATTGCATTATAGAGTATTTTGCGGGTCGTGCCTATCGCTAGCCCGCATTTCTCACCACCCTTCTACTGCGACGGCGCCATGGCACGCCCTGGCTGGCTTTCGCTCTGTCGGAGTGCTCGACATAGTGCCGGCTATGCCTGCGCGCTCCTCGGTCGCGAAAGCCACCCATGCCGCACCCTTGCACCGTCTCGCGACGAACGGTGATGAGAAATGCGGGCTGGCCCGCATTATCCTGCTCTATGAATTGATAGCCTGGTTTTATGACAGTGTGCCGGCACGGCTTGCGCAGGCAGTCACATGCTGATGTTTCAGTGCACTGACAGGCTTTGGCGCAGGCGCAGCGCTTCGCGCAGTATTTTCTTTCGTGCAAACAGGAAATGCCAGCGTCTGCCACCGCACTGTTGCCACAACATCGCCGAGCGGATCCCGGCCAGCAGCAGGGCACGGACCAGGTCGGCGTTTTCCGGGTTGGACAGGACATCTTGTTCTCCGGTGACCAGGATGGTCGGCGACAGGGTGCTGATCGTCTGCTGATAGAGCTCCGCCAGGTTGGCCAGTACATTGTTATGGACTTCGGAGAAATAGTCGGCCTGTTTTGCCGCTGCGCGAATACCGGACGCGAGCCGGTCCATCAACGCCGGTTTACGGCTCGCTTTGCGTTCGAGATAGACCAGCGCCAGCATATAACGTGTAATCTCCATATCGTGTGCGCTGGGTTTGTCGAACTCAAATTGCTCGATCAAGGTGTCCAGCCCGGTTTTCAGGTCGTACAGGCTGCCATAGACGTCGATCACACTCTCCGCATCGACTTTGAACAGGCTGTGGATGCAGGTTTGTACCGGCGGGCTGATGATTTTACCCTGCCGGGCGGTCTGTTGTACCATTGCGCAGGCTTGGTGGAGGCCTGCCAGCGCGATAACGCGGTTTTCCAAAGAATTCAACATATCTGTTTGCCGGTTTTCAAACTAAGCCCATTATAAGATAATTCCGCCGCCGAGACATTCGTCCCCCTCGTAGAACACCAGCGACTGGCCGGGCGTGACCGCGCGTTGCGGTTCAGCGAAACACACACTGGCCCGGCGGTCGCTGAGTTCGACTTTACAGGCCTGGTCCGGCTGACGGTAACGAGTTTTGGCGTGGCAATGCAGCGTGGATTCGCGCGGTGCCGCACCGATCCAATGCAGCTGGTCGACCCGGCACTGTGAGCGGTACAGGGCCGGATGATTGGCTCCCTGGACCACGATCAGCCGGTTGTTGGCAAGGTCCTTGTTCACCACGTACCAGGGTTCGTTGTGGTCACCCTGCATACCGCCGATACCCAGCCCCTGGCGTTGGCCGATGGTAAAAAAGGTCAGGCCGGGGTGGCGGCCGATGATTTCACCTGTCAGTGTGCAGATGTCACCTGGCTGTTCGCCGATGTATTTTTTCAGGAATTCCCTGAACGGACGCTCACCGATAAAACAGATTCCGGTACTGTCTTTCTTTTGCGCGACCGGCAGCGCCAGGTCAGCGGCCATCTCGCGCACCGCCGATTTTTCCATGCCGCCGAGCGGGAACAAGGATTTTTCCAGTTGCTGTTGATTCAGCAGGTAGAGGAAATAAGACTGGTCCTTGTTCGGGTCACTGCCTTTCAGCAGCCGCATTCTTCCTTGCTGCCGGTCGGTGCGGACATAGTGTCCTGTCGCGATGTAGTCTGCACCGCAGTCCATGGCGTGGTCGAGAAAAGCGCGGAACTTGATCTCCCTGTTGCACAGCACGTCCGGATTTGGCGTGCGCCCGGCCTTGTATTCCCGCAGAAAATAGGCGAACACCCGGTCCCAGTACTCGGCTGAAAAATTGATGGTCCGCAGCGGAATGTCAAGCTGTTCGCAGACTGCCTTGGCATCGTGCAGGTCTTCAGCGGCAGAGCAGTATTCCTGGGTATCGTCTTCCTCCCAGTTTTTCATGAACAAGGCCTCGACCTGGTAGCCTTGCCGTTGCAGCAGGTAGGCCGCGACAGACGAGTCCACGCCACCGGAGAGCCCGACGATCACTTTGTGTCTATGCGTGTGGCTGGGCATGTGTAAAAAGCCGGTCCGGGTTCAGTTGGGTTTCCAGCCGCGGCGCCACCTGCGCAGTGAAATGATATACGGCGGCTGACCGTTGTCACGGAACCAGGCGTCGACGGCGTATTTCCTGTTACTGTGACGCTCGCGGATCACCGCGCTGCTGTGCGGCAGCATCAGCAGTGGAAAGAAACGGTGCGCGATTTTCTCGACCGAATGGAATTTAAGCAACCCCGCCTTTTGCATCATCACCAGGTACAAGGTCGTGTTGGTGGCCTCGTCGATGCAGTCCATCTGGTTGCTGCCGGTAAAAAAACCGCGTGCGTTTTTTGCCTTGTCGTGACTGGTTCCTGTCAGCCTGCCGACGAAGCGTTCCATCCTCTGCAGCGCGATCTTGATCAGGACACGTTCCTGTGCCGGCCTGTCGTACTGGTGTCTGAACACGGATTCGATCTGGCGCCACTGTGCTGCCGTCAGTGCAACGACCTGCAGTTCACGGCAGCCGGTGTTGTAACATACCGAGAACCGGGACGGGGACGGATCGGTGATGATGTCTGGGCGCACGAATTTGAACGCATTGGTCTCAGCCTGCA
>JALUUZ010000158.1 GCA_027021095.1 Gammaproteobacteria bacterium | reverse complement strand
GTAATGTATCGACCGGCACGGGCCAAACCTTATTGGCTCCGATTCCACTTCAAACCGGCCCGACAGGCACTGCAATGGGACGCAGGAAAATCATAAATCTGCACTATCGGCCGATAATGAAGGCATGCCTGCAGAAAAGATGACACCGTCCGGACTCAGTCTCGAGTACTGGACAAAACAACTGACGCAGATGGAGATGCCCGCGTTCGCACACACTGCCCGCATTATCGCCGGCGAGGCATCGCACCGTGAAAGCTCGGCATCGCGCCTGGCCAAACTGATCTTGCAGGACCCGTCGATGACCATCCGCCTGCTGAAAATGGCCAACAGCACCTTTTTCAACCCGATGCGAAAAAACATCAATACCGTCACCAGGGCGATCGTCCTGCTTGGCTTTAAAACAGTACGCAGTATGTGCATGTCGATAGCGATCATGGACACGATGCTCGAAGACCGCAACAAAGAGCCTATCATGCGTGAGTTCGCCGACAGCTTCCATGCTGCGATCCAGTCGCGAACGATCGCTGCGCAACGCAAGGACAAATCCCCGGAAGAAGTGTTTATCGCCACATTGCTGCTGCACCTTGGGAAATTTTCATTCTGGACTTTCGCCAACAAGATTGACAAAGACGCAATGCACAGGCTGCAACAGACACTGAGCAGCACCGATGAAGACACTGCAGACCCCGAAACACAGGCATTGGGATTTTCGTTCCGTGAACTGAGTGCAGCACTCAACGACGAATGGCACCTGAGTTCGCTGCTGGACGCGGTGCTGAGTGGAAAGGAAAACGCCGATCCGCGAGTCCACAGTGTCTCGCTGGCACATGAAATCGTACAGACTGCGCGAAACGGCTGGAATTCGCCACAAATGAAGCAGCTCATCAAACGCCTGGCGGAAACCCTGTATATGCCTGTCGACAGTGTCGAAAAAGTACTGCAGAAAAATGCAGAATGTGCATCGACGACCCTGGCGAAACTCGGCGCAAAAAACCTCAGCATGCATATTGCCACGCCGGACAGGGAACACCACGAAACCCAGGCCGGCAGCAGCGCAAAACACGACAGCATCCCGGCAGCGAACAACCCTGAGTCCTTTCCAAAACCGGACCGGGCACTGCAACTGCAGATTCTCAGCGATATTATACAGCTTATCGAGCAAAAGCCCGATATCAACCTGCTGCTGGAAATGGTACTGGAAGGTCTGCATCGTGGTGTAGGCATGGACAGGGCGTTGTTCGCGTTGATGAGCCCGGACAAGCGGCGCCTGAAGGCCAAGTACACGATAGGCTGGGATCACCGCCTGCTGTCACAGTCTTTTCACTTCGAATTGGGCGCACGTCCGCTGAATATCTTCGATGTCGCATTATCGAAGCAGGCGTCACTATGGATACAACACGACAACAAGAACCCGTTGGCTGAACTTGTCAACGACGCGATACGCAAAATTCTTGGCGATACACCATTCTTCGTCATGGCAATCGCCGTCAAAGGCAAACCCATCGGCCTGTTCTACGCCGACCGCAGGCCCAGCAAGCGGCAACTCGACGAAGAGAGTTTCAGCAGTTTTCAGTTGTTCTGCAAACAGGCGACGCTGTGCCTGAACCAGTTGAAAAACAGCAAGCGCTGATACCGCCCTGCCTGCACAGGCCTCGACCGTGAAAGCCGGCCAACCCGCACCATTGCGCCGTCGCAGTAGAAGGGTGGTGAGCAATGCGGGCTAGAACACAAACCACAAACAAAAATCAACCCCACTGCCAATAATGGCATAGATTATGCCTTATATTGAATTATGTTATTTTTTGCAGACAGGTCCAAAGAAACCACCATGTACAACCCAAATGCACTCTATATGGCAATCCTGAGCCACTTGCAATCGCTGCATCCCCATGGCAGCGAGATCACGTTAAAATTTACCGATCCAGAGTCGATGGAGGCATTCAAACTGGCTGCGGTAAACGCTTTGGTCACTGAAAAAAGGCACACGGCGGTACGGCGTAAAACCAGGAACAGCGCACACAGGGAAAACCTGGAGGAAGAATTGTATGGCCAGAACTCGTCACGGCGCGCCAGGATCCTGTGCCGCAACGCACTGTTTTGGCATTATCTCGAATCGATTCAATCTGTTGTATTCGATGAAATCGACGAGTTCAAGGCTCGGCAGTACATCTATGCGACCTGCGGCATCCGCAGCCACCGCGAACTCGACTTCAATATCAACGCCGAAAAGCGTTTCCACCAGTTCGTTGAAAATCCGTTTCTGGCTTGGGTCAATGTTGGCTGACAAATTGGGCCGCTCGGTGGTGATGCGCGTGGCGGGTGGTGTGTACAACGTGTGGTGCGTTGTACGCACCAACACCACGACAAATTGAATCGTATCGCCTAGCCGGCATTTCTCACCACCGTTCGTCGCGAGACGGTGCAAGGGTGCGGCATGGGTGGCTTTCGCGACCGAGGAGCACGCCGACAGAGCGAAAGCCACCCAGGGCGTGCCATTGCGCCGTCGCAGTAGAAGGGTGGTGAGAAATGCGGGCTAGTCATCCTTATACACGATTTTCCCATGCCGTGTCATTGTCGATACATCGATTCACACAGCGCACCCTACCGGTGTAAAGCACCTGGAGATCGCTTGGAGGGTCGTGGTGCGGACTGTGTCTCCTACCAGTCGATACAATCGTGGGGTAACGGCAGCCCGGCAATCTTGCAACCCTGCCTTGACGGCCCCGCCGGAAACAGTGCATAGAGCCTGGCCTTCCCGCCTTTTTCCGGACCCCATGCCTTAGTCAACATTTTGACGAGTGAACGCACGTTGGGGGAATGACTGAACTCGAGATAGTGATTGCGCAGAAAATGGATCACGTCCCAATGCGCCTGCGTCAACTCGATACCTTCCGTTCTGGCAATCGCCTTCGCCAGATCCTCAGACCAGTCCTCATGGTTGCGCAGATAACCGTGCCTGTCGGTGCTGACCAGGCTTCCTTCAACAACATAATTCATCGCTTCAGAACTCATGCCTAAACCTCGTGAAACAGCGTTTGCAAATAACCGGCTATA
>JALUUZ010000157.1 GCA_027021095.1 Gammaproteobacteria bacterium | reverse complement strand
GACAAGGCACCGTAGATATAGCGGTAGGTCGGAAAGTTGGTGAGATAGAAGGTAAACCCTTTCTTGGCCAGTTCGAACAACACCGACGCCAGCAGGCCACCGGCGAATGCGTGCTTCAGTGATACCGGGCGGTTCGGGATTGCGACATACATCAAGGTAAACGCGGTCACTGTCGCCGCATAAGGCCCAAGCGTCAACAACAGCCGGTTGCCCTCGACCCTGCTCACCGAATCCGCGAACAGCGGCAGTGACACCACGTAAGAGGTCAACGCGACACTGACCCCGATAAACAATGGACCGATGGTCAGCACTGACCAGTAAACGAGAAAACCCTGTACGATCCTGCGCTTGACCTTGACGTGCCAGATCTCGTTCAATGCACGATCGATACTGTACATCAGCAACAGCGAGGTCAACACTAAGAACAGGATGCCGGTACCGGTCAGCTGCGCGGCCTTCTTGGAAAAATCGAGAATATATTTTTTGACCTCGGCGATCGAACCGGATGTGGGGGTAAAGTGGGTAAAGATAAAATCCTGCAACTGGCCGATGATCTGTTCGAACACCGAAAAACCCGCGAGGATGGCGAGACTGACCGTCATCAACGGCACCACTGACAACAACGTCGCAAAACTCAGGTTGGTCGCGTGCGACAGGCAGCGGTCATCGACGAAGCGCCGGCCGACATAGCGCAGAAACTGGAGCGAAACACCGGCGCCAGGCAAAGCACGTTCCGGCTTAGACGGGCGCGACATCAAGGTGCCGTGGTGAGAAACGGTCCCGGCGCTGGACAGCGCTCAACTGCTCTGCCATACCGGGGCTGGTGCGGAAATGGAGACTGCCGCAGCACAGCGGCAGTCCCGGTTGTTGCTTGTAGTGATGACAGGTCCGGCTGATTATTTTTTGCCGAGGCTGCGGTCCATCTTCTTTTCGAGGTTATATTGTTTGACAGCCAGCACGGCCTGTTCCTTTGCTGCAATCGCCAGCTTCTTGGCTTTCTTCTTATCGCCTTTCTTCTTGGCTTCCTTGGCAGCCTTCAGCATCTTTTCTGTATCACGCCAGATCCAGTTCACGGCCTTGGCTTTTTTGATTGCAGCTTCTGCACTGGCAATGGCATCGTCTGCGGAGCCGGGTGCAGAATCCGCCGAACCTCGACGCATCTTCGTGCAGCCTACGGTGAAAGTCAGTATCAGGAAAATAAGGCCTACAAGTTTTAGTGATCTTGTCATTGTTAACTCCACATCCAATTTCAGCTTTTGGTTTTTTTAAAAACAGTGCAGAGACTGTCAGGTATCGCACTCAACGTACCATTGAAATCGCAAGAATGTCAAGATCAAATAAACCGGGCAGATATATTAGTTTATGCTTATTTTATGGGAAAGCGCTACGGAAACTCGACCGAAATCCGCTGCGCCATGACCGCGTGTTTCTTGGCCCTGATCGCGCTGTAACGCGCCTGCGTATACTCGCCACGCTGCAAGGCCGTCTGGGCGTTCAACAAGTAACGCCGTGCTTGGGAAAACACGACAGGGGAACGGCGTTCTGCACCGACCTTCTTGGCTGCATGCAGCGCCTGGCGCGCATCACTCATTTCCTGCACCGGCGCGTTGGAACATGCGCCCAACACCAAAACAACAACAAGTACTGCGATTCGGATTCCCATTACTCCTGGCCAGGCTCCTGTATTCTGGTAAATGAAAATTGAAACGATAGTACAGTGCTCATCGGGATTTTACTATACGCGATTTGCTTGACAGGTCAAGCACATTAATGAATGCTAATATACCTGGGCTTTGTCTTGGCCGGTGACAACGGAAAAATGCTATGCTTCGCGCAACCCCGCGCCAGGCCGGCCCGGCCACAGGCGGGGCGGACAATCGCTCAGCAGTCACTGTAAAACAGGAGATGTTATGGCACAGGTCGTTCTCTACCACAATCCGCGCTGCAGTAAATCACGCCAGACGCTTAAGCTGCTCGAGGCCAAAGGTATCCAACCCGAAATCGTCAACTACCTCGAGCAGCCTCCGGAAACCAGTACACTGCAGAAACTGCTGCACCTGCTGGGGCTAGAGGCGATCGACCTGGTACGCCAGCACGAGGCGCCATTCAAAGAGCTTGGACTGAGCCGCGAGACTGACCCTGAACGCTTGCTGGAGGCGATACACCGCCACCCGATCCTGCTGCAGCGTCCGATCGTGGTCGTCGATGGCAGCAAGGCCGCAATCGGCCGGCCGCCGGAAAACGTCGAAGCCATTCTCTGACACGGGTGTAGACCGATGCTGAAAATACTGGTTCTCTATTATTCCCGACATGGCTCACTGCGCAACATGGCATTGCAGATCGCGCGCGGCATCGAGGAAAACGGCGAGGCCGAGGCCTGCCTGCGTACCGTGCCGGAGGTCTCGAGCGTCGCCGAACAAACTGAAGAACCGATCCCACCGGCCGGCCCGCCCTATGCCGAACTGACAGACCTGGCCGACTGTGACGGCCTGGCGCTTGGCAGTCCATCGCGGTTTGGCAATATCGCCGCGCCGCTGAAATATTTTCTCGAGTCGACCAGCAGCCTGTGGTTGTCCGGCCGCCTCGAAGGCAAGCCTGCTGCACTGTTTACTTCCAGTGCAAGCCTGCATGGTGGACAGGAGTCGACGTTGCTGAGCATGATGCTGCCACTGCTGCATCACGGCATGCTGATCACCGGGATCCCGTATACCAACACACAACTGTCGACGACACGCAGCGGCGGCACCCCGTACGGTGCCAGCCATGTCGCCGGCTCCGACAACGATGCCGAACTCAGTGACGATGAAATCGCACTATGCCGCGCGCAAGGTGCCAGGCTGGCGCGTATCGCGCGGGCGATGCAGTGGCAGCGCACGGGCCGCTAGGACTGCAATGAAAACTTTCTATCAATACACCACATTCGGTACCTGGCTGCTGCTGTTTCCACTGCTGCTCAGCTGGCAGCTGCAACAACTCGACGCCGGTACACTGTCGCCAACCGCCACCGGTGCCACACTGTTTGTTCTGCTGGCGCCGTTGTTACTGATCGGCCCT
>JALUUZ010000156.1 GCA_027021095.1 Gammaproteobacteria bacterium | reverse complement strand
CCGCGTAGCAAAACTGGCACTTCGCATTGCAGCGGTAAGTCACTGCCACTTCGGACAACACCGGGTAATCCGAGAAATCCATCGTAAACGGCACCTTTTCCACCGCTGTCGACTCGTAGGTATCATCGATACCGTCTTTGAGCATCCTGCGCAGATCCAGCAGAAACTGTTCAGTCTCCTTCCAGACCTGTTGCCTGTTGCCGAACGGGGCAAGCACCTCAGCGATCGTCTTGCCCTGCAGCAACTGCTGCATGATCGCAATCCCCTGGTCGTTCAGGTGAAACGCCTTGTTCGGCCGCTGAATAAATACATTGTCCTCGGGACGGGCATAGACATAGTCACGTACGTTGGCGATCCACTCATCGACCCAACCCAGGTCCGGCAGCTCCGGTTCGACAACCACATCAGGGATTCTAGTGCGACGCAAAAACATCAGAAAGATCCTCCACTGTGACAGGCTGAATGGCACGCCGAATGGCACGCCGAGTGGCATGCGGAATGGCATGCAGAGTGACACGCGGAATGGCATGCCGAATGACAGGCCGAGTGACAGACATCGATCGCCGGGGCGGACGGATTGAAAAATTCATCATAGGCAATGTGGTCCATGTTGATATCGAAATAACGTTCATACAGGTCCGGTACCAGGCTGTTGTCGTAGTTATCATATCCCAACGTATGATAGTACCAATGATGCCAGCCGTGATGACGCAATACATAAGGCTTGGCCGCATCCTGCCGGCGGTTTTCATGCCCTTCCTGCTCCTTCTGCGCCCAGACCGTATCGATCTTTTTCTGCCAGTATTCCTTGGTTGCCTCGATATCGCAGTCCCAGGACTTTTTACGTACGTTTTCCACTACCTGCTCGAGCAGTAATTCCAGTTCCTTATCAGAAAAACGCTGGTCGTCCTCCGCTGCCTTGAGCATCATTTCTTCATATTCTTCGAGTTTGGCACGGTCACGATGGTGACGTTGCACTACCTTCACCGTTAACGGCGACTTGCTCACCAGCTCCAGGAAACCGGCCTGCATCAAACGCTGCAGCATGATGCTCAAAATACGCTTGTAGGGCATTTCGAGAAAAAACGCCACCTCGACCGGCGTCAGCTCTTTGCAGATTTTACCTGGCTGGCGGAACGTCGAAATCTGGATTTTCGGTGGGTTCCAGTCCAGCGCCTGCCAGTCGGCCTCGTTGACCGACATCAACGCTTGGCGTGTATCGATGATCTTTCTACCCAGAAGAAAATAAAACAGCGCACTAAACGGCAGTGCGGCGAACAGCAAAAACCAACGCTGCGACGACTGCGGCGAGCCGGTCCTGCTGCTTGGCAGGCTGGCGGTCTGTTTGCTGTTCAACTGAAAGAGGCCGGCATCGACATACTGCTGGATACGGAACTGAAAGGACGGCGGCAGGTTCTCCTTGTGCAGCAGCACTTCGAAATGACCGGACTCGGTGGTGCGGTAGTCGATTTTGTACTGCGCATTCATAAACTTCTCGGTCCGGAAAAAAATCGACTCGAGAAACGCCTGCGACCGAGGCTGGCCGCTGACCTTGACCGGATAGCGGACCTTGACCGTGTAATGTTCGAGTGCGTCATCCCACGTCGATGGCGCCCAGTGAAATACTGTCAGCCGACGACCGGCTCTAGTTTGGGTGTCAGCCAGAAAACCCGCGGCCGCCATGTTCGCCCAAAAGCGAAAACGAAAAATCACCGTTCCAGCGCTCAAGGACCGACCGCCCGCCAGCTCGATCGTTCCTTTGCCGTTGCGGTAACCACGCCTGATCGGAAGATTCCGCTGGTCGCTGGTAATCGCCCGGCCCCAGTGACGGTCCCACACCGGCCTGAGCCTGGTGATCTGCGGACCAGTAAAATAGAAACCATGGAAATTCGGGCTTGTAATCCTGTACTTGACCGTATAGGTCACAAGTGCCATGCCATTTTTTTGCAGCGCGACTTCAACCTCCGCCCAGACAACACGGCCTTTCCCTGCCCAAGCCAGTAACGGCAACAAAATCAACATCAGAAAAAGGACTGTCCGGCTCTTCATTTTCTGTCCGTTGTTACCTTTGCAATTTTGATTATAGAATAAAAATGGGACATAAATAAAGGGACACACAGAGAGTTCTGTTGTGTACAATAGATAATCAAAGTAGATAGTGGACACACGAAGAATCGGCGTAAACTATATGTGTGTCCCCTTTTTGCCTTCCCCTTTTTGCCTTTTTAGTGAGGACCGCCCTATGCAAAATCTAGAAAAGTCAATGTTTACATTGCTCTTTGCACTTTTGGCAGCAAGCTGCTCAACGGTTCCAATACAGAGCCCCAGTTCAACCCGCATCGACGGCAAAACAATCGCGTATGCAGAAGTAACAGTAAAACCTCCGCGCGTGATATTTATCCATGGAGGCGGGCCGGCAACCATGCATAACTGGGGGAAGGTATACAATATCGTGGCAGAAAACTATTCTGTCTTTGCTTATACGCGTTTCGGAGGTGGACGCAGCTCACAAACACACGAGCCACAAACAGGTATGCGCGTGGTCACCACACTTCACCGACTGTTACGACAGCAAAACCTCGACCCGCCCTACGTATTGGTTGGGGCTTCACTGGGTGGCTTGTATGCGAATTTATACGCTAGAAAATATCCCCGGGAAGTAGCCGGCGTAGTACTGCTTGATCCAACACATCCACGGCAAAATGCCAGGTTGCGGGAACAAGGATTGGAGCCAAACCGGCTGATCGCCAAACTCCTCAAACTGTATAAGAATGCAAGCCCCGCAAGATATTCGGAAGTAATGTTGCAGGATGAGACAGGAAAGCAGGTGCTGCAGGCAGGCCCTTTCCCAAACGTCCCATTGATTGTTCTCAGCGCACCCAACCGATGGGGAAAGCCAGGGGAAAACAGAGTTTATAACCAACTGCACCGCGAGCTTGCAACCATGTCACCACAGGGAACCTACCGAGCCGTACCCGGCGGACACGCCATACCCCTGAATCAACCTCAAGAGGTAGTCCGGGCCATTTATCAGGTAATTGGAAAATAGGGAAA
>JALUUZ010000155.1 GCA_027021095.1 Gammaproteobacteria bacterium | reverse complement strand
CGGCAACCGGGTTGAAGACCGAGTACATCGTCGTCGAGATGGCCGCACAGCTGCTGGGTGCGGACTGGGAACGGCAGGCGCTGGCGTGGTTCAGAGACGGCGGCATCGAAAAAGTATTGCTCTAGCATTAGCCCGCATTTCTCACCGCGCCCCTTTTGAAGTGCTTTGACAGGTCGTGACAATACCAACCCCCGCCTGAATGCTCCCGCGGTCCGCAAGCTTTTTTCTGCGCCGCCTCTGACTCGGTATGGAAAAATCGTCTGTGGAAGAATCGCCACGTGATACGATTTGATTTACCTTGGTGTGTGGTGCGTACAACGCACCCTACCTTGTCGTGACGGTGTGCGCAGCACACCAAAGGATTTACGGCAAGAAAATGTCGTCTGTGGAAGAATCGCCACGTGATACGATTTGATTTGCCTTGGTGGTGGTGCGTACAACGCACCCTACCTCGTCGTGACGGTGTGCGCAGCACACCAAAGGATTTACGGCAAGGAAATGTCGTCTGTGAAAGAATCACCACGTGATACGATTTGATTTGCCTTGGTGTGTGGTGCGTACAACGCACCCTACCTCGTCGTGACGGTGTGCGCAGCACACCAAAGGATTTACGGTCAAAAAATGTCATGCGCCAAAGTAGGGTGCGTTGTACGCACCAACGCGTTGTACGCACCAGCACCTTGTACGCACCACACGTTATACACACTTCGCCATGCGGCCGATGTTTATGCGTGTCGCGCTCACCGGCGGATGATCCACAACACCAGAATGAGTACCGCGCTGAGCAGCAGTGAGGTGGTCAGCGGCAGGTAGATCTTGTTGCGCCCCTTGCCGAACACCAGGTCACCGGGCAGTCTGCCCAGCCCGAGCTTGTTGATCAGCGGCCACAGCAGGGCCAGCACCAGGCAGATCGCGGCAGCCAGCAACAACAACCGTTGCATCAGTAAGGCCCCGGCTTACCGTTGCAGTGTCTTGACGCCATCAGTCGTTCCCAGCAGCAGGACATCGGCAGGGCGCATCGCGAACAGGCCATTGGTGACCACACCGACGATATTGTTGAGTTTCTGTTCCAGTCCGACCGGGTCGGTAATCGTCAGGCCATGCACGTCGAGGATATGGTTGCCATTGTCGGTCACGAAATCTTCACGCCAGGCCGGATCGCCGCCAAGCTTGACGAGTTCCCGTGCCACGTAGCTGCGTGCCATGGGAATCACCTCGACAGGCAGCGGAAAACTGCCCAGGGTGCCGACCAGCTTGGACTCGTCGGCGATACACACGAACTTGCCGCTGACGGCAGCGACGATTTTTTCTCTCGTCAATGCGCCGCCGCCGCCTTTTACCAGGTGCAGATGCTTGTTGCTCTCATCGGCGCCATCGATATAGACAGCGATATCATTGACTGCATTCAGATCATAGACAGGTATCCCATGGCTTCTGAGGCGTTCTGCGCTGGCTTCGGAGCTGGCGACCGTACCCTCGATCTTATGCTTGATCTTTGCAAGCTCGTCGATAAAGTAGTTGGCGGTCGATCCGGTACCGATCCCGATGATGCTGTCCTCGACCACGTACTCGATCGCGGCATGGGCGACCATTTTCTTTAGCTCGTCCTGACTGATTGTCTCACTCATAAGGTCTTCTCCACAGACGATTTTGCGCAATGATACCCAGCCCCGGGCCGCTTGTCACGGCTTTCCGGGTTTCTGCCCCGCATTTTTCTTGGCGCGGCAGGCATAAACTGTTATTTTAACGACGATGAAACAAGAATACCTGAAAAAAATACTTAAAGCACGTGTGTACGACGTTGCGCGCAAGACCCCGTTGGACTATGCGCCGCTGCTGTCGGCGCGGTTGAACAACCACCTCTATCTCAAGCGGGAAGATCTGCAGGAGGTGTTTTCGTTCAAGCTGCGTGGTGCCTACAACAAAATGTGCCAGCTCGGCAGCGCGGAGCGCCGCCGCGGCGTGGTGGCGGCATCGGCCGGCAACCATGCGCAGGGCGTGGCCTTGTCCGCGCGAAGGCTGGGTATCAAGGCGGTGATCGTGATGCCGACCACGACGCCGGAGATCAAGGTCGAATCGGTGCAAAGACGGGGTGCGGACGTGGTGCTGCACGGTGATACCTATGACGAGGCCTATCTGCATGCACGTCAGTTGGCTGAAGACAAGGGGATGACCCTGGTTCATCCCTACGATGACCCGGATGTCATTGCCGGGCAGGGGACCATTGCGATGGAGATACTGCAGCAGCTGCAGGAGGATCTGTACGCGATCTTCGTGCCGGTGGGAGGCGGCGGGCTGATTGCCGGGATCTCGGTCTACGTCAAACAGTTGTATCCACAGATCAAGGTGATCGGTGTCGAGCCGGACGATGCGCCGTGCATGTACCAGGCATTGCGCGCCGGGGAGCGTGTCGAGCTGGAGCAGGTCGGAATTTTTGCCGACGGCGTGGCGGTGCGCCAGGCCGGGGAGCAGACCTTTGCAGTCGCCAGGGAGTGTGTGGACCAGGTGGTCCTGGTCTCGACCGACGAGATCTGTGCTGCGATCAAGGATATCTATGACGATACACGTTCGATCGTCGAACCGGCAGGTGCGTTGGCGGTGGCCGGTGCGAAGAAATACCTGGCGGACACCGCGCTGCGGGACAAACTGATGGTCGCGATCAACAGTGGCGCGAACATCAATTTCGATCGTCTGCGGCACGTCGCTGAACGGGCCGAGCTTGGCGAGCAGCGTGAAGCACTGTTTGCGGTGATCATTCCAGAGGTCCCTGGCAGTTTCCGTAAGTTTTGTGAGCTGATCGGCCGCCGCAGCATCACCGAGTTCAATTACCGCTATGCCGACAGCGAGCAGGCCTATATCTTTGTCGGTATCGAGTCGTTCGGCAGCCAGGATGACAAGCTGGCGATGATCCATCTGCTCGAGGCCAACGGCTACCCGGTGATCGATCTTTCCGGCAACGAGATGGCAAAGCTGCATATTCGTTACATGGTCGGCGGCCGGGCGCCGAATACCGGCACGGAGATCGTCTACCGGTTTGAATTCCCGGAACGTCCCG
>JALUUZ010000154.1 GCA_027021095.1 Gammaproteobacteria bacterium | reverse complement strand
AAAGCCAGATGAATTCCGTGAAAATTGAGGCTGTTCTGATCTGCGCGTACATACATATCGCAAACTGGATCTTTGACTCGAGCGGATTTGCTGCCAGGCATCTTGACACCTCTCTGGTTCATAAGCTGACTTCTTTACGATAGATTTCGTACGAAATCGGCTCCTTGTTCTTATAGCCGATACGCTTCCGGCGCTTTTCATCCAGCAGGTGATAACGGATAGAAATAACCGCTTTGGCCGGATTCTTGCGCTTGGGCACGGTGAAACGATACATTCTCGGTATCCCGGGGCGCAGCCGTGTATCGCCGATATCGATGATAAACGGCCGCCAGATAAAATTTCGGCGCAGGATTTCGCGGCGCTGGCTGAGCACGGACCCGTCCCGGCCAAGTGCACGGAACAGGACGGTAAAATGCCTGTCCGGGGTGCCTGTAGGCACATAGTGTGCCGCCCCGCTGTTCACCAATATCAGTGTAAAAGTATAGCCGCCCTGGCCCTGCTTCTCTGCGACAACACTGATCGTCAACGCCTTTCGCACCATCTCCGGATCGTGTCCGCCACGCCACAGGTGCCGGCGCACACGCCGCACCTTACCACCCTCGACCAGGGGCCGCTCGACCAGCGGCATATGACAATTGACACAACGCAGCGACGCAATCTCGCTTACCGTCAGCTCCCCGGTTTTACCACGCTGCCCGGGTTTTGTCTTTTTCCCTTTCTGTGGCCCAAGAATCTCCGCCACCGTACCACATGGCGGAAACCGGACATAGACACCAAAGCTTTCACTTTTCACCAGGTGGCAGCGCATACAGACCCGGTTTGGGTTGTCCAGCTTTTTGACCGGGTGCGGTGCATTGGTAGTACCAAGCACACCAAGTATTTTACCCTTGCGAAGATGACAGACAGCACAGGTAATTCCCTCATGCTGCAATGCCGCATCGAACCCCGGATTCGGCTTCAGGATCGGATTCCATTTGTTCTTGTCCCGGTAACCGGTAATGATCGACGGCAACTGGCGATCCAGCGGCGTATGGCAAAGGCGGCAGATGAACTGATTGCTGTCAAACTTCATATCCGCCTGGAAATAAGGGTCAGTCCACGCCTGGCTGTGGATCGCTGTCCGCCATTCGCTGTAGATCTTTTTGTGGCAATTGCCGCAGACTTTGGCGCTCAAGTTGCCAAACAACGCCGGCGCATCAGAGGTATCCACCGGCCAGGCGATCTTGTCCTCGACGATAAAAATATTCATCGGCCTGATAAAACGCCAGGTCAGAAAACCCAACAACAACAGCATACTGACTACAAGGATACGTCGCTTCATTGGCTGCCTGCTGTCAGTGCTGTAAGTCCTTTTTTTTCTGTTCGTATTCCTCGCGGTCGATCTCCCCTCTGGCGTAACGCTCTTCCAGTATCTGTAATGGAGTCTTTTCAGTGTTACGGTTCGAAGCCGAGCCGCTGCTGTCACCCAGCAGCCACTTGACAGCGATAATCACCGCGGCAATCACCAGAACCCAGATCAGGATCATCCCGATGCCGCCAAACCCCATGCCAAATCCTGTCGTGCCTGTGCCCATCATCTCCAGCCCTCCTGAATCTCATCACCACCTGTTTCCTTATGAAAACAGAGACTGCCTACCGTATATAGGCTTCTGTCGCATAGCGCCGCATCATCCTGTGGCTGTTGAAGACAGAAGCATTTTTCGTGATTGCCCCTTTCATCACCCTGATCCAGCCGTGGCGATCCTGGTAATAAAGCGGCAATACCTGTTGCGCAAGTTTTTGATACAACGAATCTGCATCCTGGCCGTTTTCCGCCTCCCCTGCACTACCGATCGCCCACCCTGTCACCCCTTCGATACAGCCTTCGATCCACCAGCCGTCGAGTACGCTCAGGTTGGGCACACCGTTGAATGTCGCTTTCATGCCGCTGGTCCCTGACGCTTCCAGCGGGCGCAGCGGCGTATTCAGCCAGACATCGACTCCGGCCAGCATCTTCCGCGCGATCTCCATGTCGTAACCAGGTAAAAATACCATGCGGATTTTTCCGTCGAGCTGGCGGCAGTAATCGAACAACTGGACTATCAGCTGTTTCCCCTTGTCATCCTGCGGATGCGCCTTGCCGGCCATCACGATCTGAAACGGAAACTGTTCAGCCAGCGATTGCAAGCGCGCGATATCTGTAAACAGCAGATCGGGACGTTTATAAGCAGTCATGCGCCGGGCAAA
This sequence comes from Gammaproteobacteria bacterium, assembly GCA_027021095.1. Classification (GTDB taxonomy): domain Bacteria; phylum Pseudomonadota; class Gammaproteobacteria; order SZUA-21; family SZUA-21; genus SZUA-21. Next base: position 867 of record JALUUZ010000154.1, on the reverse strand, counting down.
ACCAAGTGTCAACACATCCGGCTCCAAGACCGTTGACGTCAGCTTGGAAACGGTATCGATCAGTTCCTGCTTGGCCTGTTGATGTGCATCCCAGACCTCGTCATCGGACAGGCAGCAGTCCGCGCGCAGCAGCAGTTCCGGTTCGTGACACCAGCCCTGCAAATGCTTGTCATACAGTGCCTGAAAGCTCTCACAAGCCCAGGTAAAGGGGTGCACACCGTTGGTGATCGCATGGACACGATACCCTGGAAACATGGAACGTGAAATCTCTGCGTGGCGTTTCGCAACCCCATTGACATACTCACTGAGATTCAGCGCCAGGCGCGTCATATTCAGATTGTCCTCGCCCGAAAGCTGCTTGAGCACATCGAATTCGATCAACCCACCCATCAGTTCCGCTACCAGTCCGTAATCGAAACGGTCATGCCCGGCCTCGACCGGGGTATGGGTCGTAAAACAACAAAGCTCGCGCACGCGCGGCAGATCATAGCCCGACTCGCCAGGCCGTAAATCTTCTTTCGGATACGCATAACGGCGCAACAGTTCCAACGCCAGCAGCGCGGAATGCCCCTCGTTCATGTGGTACTGCCTGATCGTAAATCCGCATGCCTGCAGCAGGCGGATTCCGCCCAACCCCAGCACCATTTCCTGCTTGAGCCGGTAAGACTCATCACCGCCATAGAGCTGATTGGTAATCATACGGTCGTCTGCGGTATTCTCGTCCAGGTCGGTGTCGAGCAGAATGACCGGCTGCCTGCCATTCATGTGCCCTTGCAGGACATACAGCCAGCCCCCGACCCAGACGGTACGCTGACCTATCGTCAACGCGACCTTTGCCGTCAACGGGCTGGCCCAGTCCGCAGGCTC
>JALUUZ010000153.1 GCA_027021095.1 Gammaproteobacteria bacterium | reverse complement strand
CGCAAGCTTTTTTCTGCGCCGCCTCTGAGCGAGGCAATGTTGCAGAAAAAACTTCCGGCCCGCGGGATTCAGGCTCCAAGCGATCCCCGAGTGCTTTACACCTGGTAGGGTGCGTTGTACGCACCACTTTCCGTGTGGTTTGCTTTGACAGGTCGTGATTCTAGCAACCACCGCCTGAATGGTCCCGCGGTCCGCAAGCTTTTTTCTGCGCCACCTCTGAGCGAGGCAATGTTGCAGAAAAAACTTCCGGACCGCGGGATTCAGGCTCCAAGCGATTTCCAGTGTTTTGAATCGCATCGCATCACGCGAAGAGGCTTTTACACCCTGCCTTTGTTGCGCGTTACTTTGTCCGGTTTTTCGCTTTGCCTTCCCAGCGTGGTATTTCGGAAAAGATCCAGCCGCGTTCGAACCTGGCACAGGCTGGTATTCTGACTACAAAGTTGTTGCCTTGCGTGGTGATGGTGATCAGCAGGTCCGCATAGGGAATACCGTACTTGTAATGTGTATTCTCCATGTGCATCCCGGTATAGCGAGCCTGTTTCCAGGACAGGCCCTCTTTGGCCAGCTTTGCCCTGAGGTCATTGAAGCCTTTGTTGGTCAGTTGCAGCCTCTGTCTGCGCAGGGATGGAAACGCTTTTGTGGCGTTTCGCCGGTTTTTTTCCGTTTGCGCAATCTGTTTTTCATTGCGTGGCCTGTTTTTAGACAGTTTCTTGAGTTTTCGTGCAAAAAAAAAGTCGATGTCCGCTGCATTGATGAAGTAGGGAGAAGCTTTAGTGAAGTCGCCGGTTTTCAGGGCATTGAAAATCACGGCACCGAGTTGCCGCGGCTTAGCCGGTGCCTTCAGCCCGGTGTCCTGCCGGCCGCTGCAGCCGTACAGCACTAATAGAAGGAATAAGATTATGGAAATTCGCATATTGATTCAGTGCCAGCCCGCCGATATTGGTTGAGTATAGACAAGAATAAGCAGAGATGCCGGACAGGTGCACCAATGTATCGACAATAACGTGGCATGGAAGAGTCGTGTGTAGAAGGATCGCCACGTGATGCGGTTCAATTTGTCGTGGTGTTGGTGTATATGATGTACCCCGCCCCATCGTGACGGTGTGCGAAGCACACCAAAGGCTTTACAACAAGAAAATGTCACGCCCCAAAGTAGGGTGCGTTATACGCACCAATGTATGGGCAATAATTTGGTATGGAAGAATTATGTGTGGAAGAATAGCCACGTAATGCGATACGATTTTGTCGTGGTGTTGGTGTATATGATGTACCCCGCCCCATCGTGACGGTGTGCGAAGCACACCAAAGGCTTTACAACAAGTAAATGTCACGCCCCAAAGTAGGGTGCGTTATACGCACCACACTCGCCAAAGGGTTTGCGGTAAAGCAATATCATACCCCAAAAGACGCGCCGTACGCACCATTCTTATTTGACCGACAACGGGCTGACTCTGATCAGCGAAACCTGGTTCCGGTTGATCGCCTCGATCAGTGCAGTGGTTTTGCTGTCTGAGAAATACCAATGGAGTTTGCCTTTGCCTGCCTGCATGGGAAACTGTAAAACCAGTTCCTGTTTGTTTGCGAAAACGAGCGGGGCCTGTTTGTCATCGGTGTTGACCAGGTTGGTATAGGTCTTGCGAAAGCCGTTTTGACCTTCGAGGACCAGGTGATAATAGCCCGGTTTATTACAGTTTGCGAACACAAAGCCACTGGCGCCTTGGTAAACGGTGATCGTGCCTTGTTTGTCGGTCGTAATCTGGTAGGTTTTGCCGTGACTGACAAAGCTGCCACCGACGGAGGTACTGCAGTCAATCCTGCTGGTTGGTGTTTTGAGCGGTACCGGCCTGGACACGGCGGGTGGCGTGGTTTTATGGATAGTGTCTTGCGTTGTATTCTTTGCCGGCGGTTTGGCGGACGCGGAGTTTTGTGTCTGGCGGCCCTGCTGCGGCCTGTTGTCAGGATGGGCGGCCAGGTAAGCCTGGATCTTCAGCAATGCCGTGCGGTTGTTGATATAGGCTGCCGCGTTTCTCCCGCTGCGATCTTTCAGCCTGGGGTCGGCGCCGTGTTTCAGAAGCAGGGTGACGCTGCCGGCACTGCACGCGAAGTGCAGTGCCGTTCTGCCGTCTTTGCCGGCAAGTGTCGGGTCGGCACCGTGCTGCAGCAGGTAGTGTGCTATCTTTTGTTGGTTGAGTTGTACCGCCAGGTGCAACGCAGTCATGCCGTGTATGTTTCTCGCGTTGACCGTTGCTCCGGCATCGAGCAGCAGCCTGACCAGTTCCAGGTTGCGTTTTTTGACCGCTTCCCATAACGCAAAGGTGCTGCCTGTCTCGTTGTGGCTGTCGGCAGGGACACCGAGTGCCAGAAGTAGTTTTGCGCTGCGGCTGTGCTGGGACTGCAGTGCCTGGATCAGCCAGTTTTCACCCAACAGGCTGAGTGAGACGAACACGGCCAGTATCGCATTCAGTACCAGGCTGCCCAGCAATACAGCCACTTTGGGCTGTTTTTTTTGTATTGTATCGATGACGGCTGACCCCAGCCCTGTAAGCAGGCAGGCCAGCAGGTAGGCGATTGCGAGGTTGAATGCCAGGTGTTTTGGCGAAAACTGTGCCGGACGCAGGTGCTGGTGGGTATAATAGCGGAAAGGGTAGCCTGTTTGCTTTCCGGCAGGTGTACTGAGCGGGCAGCGCTGTGTTTCCTGGGCAGGAACGAAGACAGCGCTGTCGGTTAGAAAAAACGTGGCCAGCAATGCAAAAACCAGCAGTTTGACCGCGGTAGGACGAAAAAAAACTGCCAGTCGCCGCATGCCTGTGCTACCAAGCTCAAGTCTGCTGCAGGAAGCCGGTCAGCGAACTTGACAGCTGTTGCGTTTCGTCTTCGCTGATGAAATAGACCGGGCAGTCGTCTTCACCCATTTTGATTGCGATGGCGTCGTTGTATTCGCTGCTGTCTTCGCCCAGCGAGGCGATCGGCAGCCATTCGAGTTTGTCCTGGTTGAAGTGTTCAGCGGCCCATTGCAGGTTTGGGAATTCGTCGAAGAAAACACTGGTATCGTTGAATTTCAATTCGCCGTTATAAGGCAGGTATTCCTCGGACTGAATGAACGATTTATAGCATTGCGGCAGCGCTGTATTGAATTTGTTCTCGAGGTAGCTGACATAGTTTTCTTCGGGATACTGCAGTGAATCGGCAAATGCCTCCAGGGACTCAGCAATCACCGTGACTTCGACCTCGCCGGTTTCCTCGTCCGTTTCGCACAACAGGACTTCACAATTTTCATCGTTGGCGCGGACGGCCAGGTAGGCATCATCGATCACTTCGACATCATGGAGTATTGCGATCGGAATCAGCTCACCGATGTCCTGGTCGTACAGTTCCTCCAGCATGTAATCGTCCCAGTCGAAGTGCAGCTCCGTGGTTTCCGTGTAGGCTTCTTTGTCCAGCCCGGGATAGACCAGGCCGTCGTAGTCATCGAACTCTTCGCTGTTACGGAATTCTTTGTAGCATTCCGGTACTTTTGCGCCTTGTTGCTCCAGCGACTCGATATAGTTCATATTCGCATGTTCCTCTAGGTGAAAAAATCAAACACGCCATCAACCCTTCTTGCCAGGATCGTTGATGGAATAAAAATAAAACAGAGGTTACTGAAAACCGCCGAGATTTTTTGTGACTTTCCTGGTGCTCCAGCTGCCATCGCGGTTGCGTATCCCCTGCTTGAGTATAATTTTCGATCGCGTAATTTTGAGTAACTCGATCTGGCGGCCAACACAGTGACCCTCCCTGTATTTTTTCGGCTCACCCGCTTGGGTGCGGATCAGCGCGCTGTTGCCGTCATGGCGCCTCAGCATACCAAGATAGCGAATCCGGTCAAGGCTGACCGGCTGTTGGTCTTGGCAGCTTATGTGTACTTGTTGTGCAGAGTCTTTGGGTGGGGGTGTTTGTGCAGTGCGGTTGGGCGTTTTGCTGCCCTGGTAGTGGCTCAACGTGGTGTTGTTGAACGGGTCGGTATAGCCCTGCTCCAGTCCAGCGACGGCCGGGTAGCGTTTGTGCAGCTGTGGAAATGAGTCGGCATAGCGGCGCAGGTCGAACTCGCGGGAGGTTTCCGGGTGAAAGTAGAAGTTGATGGTCCCGCTCAGGACCAGGGTTTTCTGTTTGAGCTGAGTGCCCGGTTCCAGTTGTATCCCATAGAAGTTGGTCAGTTTTGCCTGGCGGGCAAAGCGTGCCAGAAAATCTGCGATCTGGAAATAGCTTCCCTTGAGTTTGACTTTGACCGGGATGATCGGGACGCCGGTATGGCGCGTCTGTTCCGCCAGCGGCGAGAATCGCTGAAACACCACGCCTGATTTTGCCCCGGCTTTTGCCAGTTCCTTCAGCACGGTGCTGGCGGTTTCGCGCGCGACCAGTTTGCCGGCCAGTGCGTCGAGCCGGTCACGCGCCTGGCGCAGTGCACGTTGGTGCGCCTGCTCGGTATTCTCTTTTGGTTCGATACTTTTCGTGTCGTCACTGGGCGGTTTCAGTGTCAGGCTGATTCGGAACTCGTACAGTTTCTGCTTTTTATCCAGCACTTCTTTTTCAGCGACGATATTGAATGAATGCGTCTCGGCGACGTCGACCCTGGAAAACAGCGGTGATTCGGCCAGCCGGGCGACGAACTGCTCAACGGCATCCTTAACGATGGTGATTCCGGAAATATTGTAGTTCAGGTGCTGGCCGATAATGGTCGAGACCAGTATATCGCTGGAGGCGGCTTTACCAATGACGGGCAGCAGCTTGCCTAGTTCGCCGCGATGGTAGTGTGCCTCGTTGATACTGCGCACGGCATTGTCCAGTTGCTTGCGTTGGTGAACCAATGCCGCCACTTTCGGAGAGTAATCGTCGTCCTCCGTGTATTGGCTGCCCTTGAAGCCACGCATGAAGTTCAGGAAATAGAGTCCGAGCCTGCTTTCATAGGCCCGTTCGCAGCGGACATTCTGTATTATCTTGCCATCGTTGGTTTTCTGCATGAACAGGCTCTGCCGGTCTATCCGTTTGACGACATATTTACGGAGCACGGTCTTTTTTGGCAACAGTGCAGTGGCTTCTTTGGTACCGGGATCGGCCGCGTAGTACTTGACACGTGTGACCAGCACATTGTGTACGACATCGTAGCGTCCACGGTTATAGTGGCTGAAGCGGAAGCGCTTTCTGCTGGCTTTGGGGTCGCCGACGATATAGCTTTTCAGTTTACCGTTTGGATAGAATGTGATACCGGAACGGGCGATATCACCCTTGTCACAAGCCCAGGTGCCAACGATTTTTTGCTCGATTTCCTTCTGGCTGACCCAGATGCAGCCTGACAGCAGCACAAGAACCGGCACCACAAGATAAGCGCGCAATGGCGGCTGGATCAATTTCATGATACGTCCTGATCAGGATTGATATCTGCCTATGATACATGAATCGTGATTCAATGCGCAAAGAAAGTTCACATTCAGAAAATCACTTGGTTAAATTGTGCTTTGTTCCGGTATGCACTGCCATTCCCAGCAGACCAGATCGTACTGAAGCAGCACCGGGTACGGCGCTGCTTCAGTATAGTGGATTATAGTAATTTACTGATGCGGGTTAACGCAGTTGCTGTGCGTTCTGGCGGGGAGCCTGGTTGTTGCGAATCACGAAACGGCTCAGGTATTTGCTTCCTGTCGTAAAGTAGTAGTTTTTGGAAAATTCACGCACGGAGCTTTTATTCAGTGAACCGTGGATCTGGTAGTTACCGCCGCGCAGGTAGATGTTTTCAATCGTGTACGGCGCCACCTGCAGTGACCGGGCATTACCCCCCTTGGCCTGGTAGCGTATAAACAGCGGGTGCGCTGTATCGTTCTCTACCTGCCACATCGAAAACTTGCCCTTGATCTTCCCAACGAGCTTGGGGACAGGGAAGTTGTTGCGCGTGCTTTTCTGCCGGCCCTGTGCCGGAGCGGGGTGCTGTGTCAGCGACGCCTGCCGTTGACCCGGCTGGAACTTCTGGTGCTCACGGTTTTCCTGTTCGGTATGCTGGTATTGCCGGACCGGATGGGTGTCCGTGGTGCGGGTGACGGCAACCTGGTTGCCGACGTTGGCGACCACGACTTTTTGTTTTTCCCGTTTGCTGTTTTTCGCCGTGTCGGCCCGTGATTTCTGTTTCTTCACCAGGTGTGGAAGCCGGTCGCCACGCACGAAATCAGTGTCCTCCTGGTCGGTGAAGTCGTCGTATTCCGGTTTGTTGTACGCGTATCGTGCTGTCTTCTTCTTGCGTTTTTTCTTGGCGAGCATCGGTACGACGTTGAATTCCTTGGTGCCTACCAGCATGTTGTCGATATAGAGCTTGACCTTGTGTGCGCCCTTGCTCCAATGTCCGGATGTCGGCCAGCCCCAGCCGACGAGGTAGTTGCGTGCCTTGGTGTCGCTGGCAATGGTGAATGTTTTCTCCGGCCCGCCCATGTAAGAGCCGTTTGGCCGGTAATATTCGGCCCGCAGCTTGAAAGTCTGCTGGGATCTCTTCAAATTTTTGATATTGATTTGCGCAAAGATATACCGGCTGTCTTTTTTCGAGAACTTCAGTGAGAACTCCCGTTCCGACTCCGCAGGAGCCGTGGCACCGGATTCAAAGAATTTCATGGAAACGAATTGGACCTGGCTTTTTTTGACTTCTTTTTTTGCCTTGGCTTGTGTGGCTGTTGCTGTGGCCAGCAAAAGACCAGCAAGCGCCAACAGCAGGTTCCCGATTATCGTATGACGCAATTTCATGACTTTACCTTCCATTTCGTAGTTTTGCTATTCTGTTTGCTCCAAAGCAGCGCTATTTTAACATGATCCTATAATCGACAATTCATTTTTTTGATAATGATTGTTTCTATGATCCATAATGGCTATGCAATAAGTAGGGAAATCCCCCCTTGCCCAAACGTCCGCAAATTATTGATAAATTGAATAAAATTAATGCCTCCCCCGATGTGGTGCCGATGTTGCTGCACTGCGCGTTAATCCACTATTGACACAGGTCGGCCCCGGTTTTGTCGGTCGGCCCAGCTACTAACGCCGCGGCAGGGCAAAAAGTGTTTACCAAAACGTTCAGGGGTTCCGCCTGGTTCTCAGGTTTCCATCACCGGCGTCCAACCCTGGGCGCTGAGCTTTTTGTCGATGCGCCGGGCGTGGCGGCAGCGTACCGCAAATTCGATGGCGCAGCCATGTTGCGAAAACACTTGATAGAGCGTGTAGTAGCGGATTTTTTTGTGGGGTTTCAAAATACCGACCAGCAGGCCGGCAAAGGTGGCTCCGGCAAGTACCGGGATGATCGTAGTAACGATATAGGACGATTCGATCAGCGCATCATGAAAAAAATAAATGTTCCAAAGCAGGTACAGTGAAATCAGCAGGCCGGCGAAGAGCCCGGCGGCAACGAAGCGGAACAGTTTGAACCTGCGTAATTTCACGCACCGCAGCCTGCGGCACTGAATATGGGAAAGAGCCTGCCTCGGCACGGAGGCCAGTTCCATCGGTTCGCCCAACGGGTCGACCGTGAACAGCGAAAACCCCTGGTCATCGATGTTGGCGTTGGCATAGCGGCTTTCCGGGTCGCTCTGCTTGTCGAAAAAATCCGTGACCGACAGCTGGTGTTTTACCTCGTCGTCGACGAAGATGCATTTGAATTGTGTGGCGGGATGCGCTGCAGTCTCTTTGTCTGCCGGCGGCTCGACGATTTCATCCAGTACCGGGATCTGCTGTGACCGCTGTGCTTTCTGCGCAGGTTGCTGTGGTGTAGCCGCCTGCGTTGGGGGCTGTTGTATTGGTTTTTGCGGCCGTGCCGTGGCGGCCATGGAGCGTGGGCTCGAGAGCTCGTCGGCGACCAGGTCGGCTTCCTCGAATGCCGCATCGAACGGATCTTTTTTTTCGTTCGACAGCGTAAGCATTGGTTCGAAGTCATCGACGGCAGGGAGCATTTCGCGAATGGCCATGATTTTTTTGCTGATCAGCTTGAGAATGACAAAGCCTGCCAGCGCCGCACCGGCATAGAGCCAGGGGTAGGCGAAGAAAGCCGCCAGTACGGCAAGCAGTATCGCAGCGAAAAGGGCTACAAAACTGAGGGTATCTGCGATAAACGACAGTTTGCTGTATTTTACTCTGTACATGGCCAGTCATGGCGCCGGCTTCTGCCGGTACTTGTTCATCGAAGGTTCTGAAGGCTGCCCGGGCCCTTGATTTTCACCGCCGTGTAAAATTCCAGAGGCTCCTTACATAATAACGGAGTTCAGTGCAGAAGGGAAAGCCGGCTTGGAAATTTATCAGTGCTGTGACACCGGTCAGCTCGTCGCAAGCGAGTGCTCTAAGGACAGTGCGTGGCGGAAAATAACCAGGCTGTACTCACCGGCGGTCTCGAAACCAAGCGCCCGGTAGGTATGCTGTGCCGGCTTGTTTTTTGGGTTGCTGAACAAGACCGCGTAGCGGATCGATTTCAGCCATGCGTCATAGAGGCATGATGCCAGTATACTGCGCCCGTATTCCCGGCTGCGCAGGTCACGTGGGGTCCAGACATGACCGATCTGCACCGCTTCGTCTGTCATCGCCGTAATCGTGCAAGTTGAAAGCAGTGTACCGTTTTCTTCCAATACCCAGGTATGTTGTGACTCCAGCGCCCGCCGTGCCTCGGCGGCAAATGCCTGGGGTGACAGTTCTGATTTTCTCTGCCGCAGGACTTCGGTTGCGTAGTCCATTCTCCACTGTGTAAAGAGTTCCAGATCCTGGTGTTCAAGCAGGCGGGCCGTATAGTGGCCGCTGGTCAAGCGTGACGGCAGCCGGAGCCGCTCCAGTGGCAACTGGTACAGGCACTCGTGTGACAGCAGTTGCAGGCTGTCGTCCGGAATGACCAGCGATTGCAGCAGTGGCTTGATCTGTGAGGTTGGACCGAGGATACCCTTGACCGGACGCGATGATTCGGCAGTGACGTGGGTAAACAGTTCGTTGGCGTGTGTGTCTGCCTGGAGTACGACGAAATTATCCGGATAGTGTGCAACGACACCCTGTAGGCTGCCGTGGTGGAAGGCGCCGGAGTAGGCTGCCGCGTGGCCTGGTTTCGTGGTCGGCTCACGCAGTCCCGATTGCTGCAGGTGCGCCAGCATCAGTACCGATGTCTGCGGATGCCTGCGGAGCAGGGATTCAATCGCGTCTTTGTCTTGAGTACGCAGTGTTCTTATCGTTGTCATCAGGGCATGTCAGTTGTGTCTGGCGCGCAGTGTTTTTACTACGCAGCTTTATACTATGCGTGCGGGCCCTGCTTGACAAGGGGTGGTTCAGGCTGCGCGGAAACGGATTTTCCCCTGCAGTGGGAATTCCACGATACCTTGCTGCCTTCTAAGCTGCTTGAGGTAGAGTTTACCCGCGCGGTAACCTTCTCTGAAGGATAACCTGAAATGGATCGAGCAGGATAACTGACCGCCGTTTAGTGCGTACCGGAAACCTTCAAGAAATCTCTTTTCAATCAATCCGTTGGGGATCCTGATCCCAAGTTCTGCCGGGGTCGGATAATGGTAGTTCATGGCGCTGCTCCATTGGTTCTGTCCGTCCTGAACAGTATTTCGGCCAGCGCGAGGGAAAGTTGAGTAAAAACCCTGCTTCAACAGAGGGATGATCGGGGCTATTTCGTAGTTTTAGCAGGCAGCAGGCTCTTGCAGATGGAGGTGTCCTTGGACAATTGGTGTTGATGTTTCTGCGCAAAACGCTTTTTGATACACAGCGCGATTTTACCGCCCCATTTTCCGGAGTCATGCGCAGACTTGATGACTTTCGGCATATGGCCGCCGACTTCACGGACACAGACCGCCCCGATTTTTTCGACACTTTGCTCGCACCCCTGTTTTGGCATTGAAAAGCATTGACGAAAGATACCGGTGCCCTGGTCGCATTGCCGTTGCAGGGAAACGCACCGGCGCATCTGGCCCGGGTCGGCGCAGACCAGGCGCTTGAAGTGGGGCAGGTACAGCGCAAGAAATTTTTCCTTGTGAATCTCCGGGTGTCTTTCCTCGTTGGTTTTGCCGGCGAAGACTCCGGAAGTCGTGGCGAGTGCCGCCAGTGACAGTATGGTCAGTAAAGCGCCAGGGCGTGGTTGTAGTGGTTTTATACTGCGCATCGGGAAGTCCGCTATGTGTTTAATGCTGCTTGAAGTTTAGCACTAATTACTTCAGGCATACAAATCAGCACCGGCGCAGCAGTGTGGCCTGCCTGTTTTGCCACCTGATTACTGGAATCTTTGGCGCAAACACGTATGATCTGTCTGTATGGAAAGCCCAGTCAGTATCGTCTACTCGCCTCACTATGACATCAGGCTTGGCGGGATCGAAAAACTGCATCCATTCGATGCATGCAAGTACAGCCGTGCCTGGGAGAGTCTGCACTATGCGTTCGGCACCAGGCTCGAGGATGCGCTCGTCGAGCCCGATGCACCGGCAACGGATGAACTGCTGCAACTGGTGCATTCTGAAAAATACCTGTCTTCACTGCAGAAATCCAGCGCGATCGCCAGCGCGCTGGAGTTGCCGGCGATGCGCCTGCTGCCGGGTTTCGTCTTGCAGAAACATGTAGTCGGGCCGATGCGCTACGCGGTACAGGGCACACTGATCGCAGCCAGGAAGGCGTTGCAGCACGGCATTGCGGTCAATCTTTCCGGCGGCTATCACCATGCCAGCCAGCAGCATGGTGAAGGGTTCTGCCTGTTCGCCGATGTCGGTGTCGCGGTCGCTGCACTGCGCGATGAAGGGTTGCTGGATTCACAGGACCAGGTCGTGATCATCGATCTGGATGCACACCAGGGCAACGGCAATGAGCATGTGTTTCGTGACGACCCGCGCGTGCTGATCATGGACATGTACAACAAGGACATCTATCCGCAGGATCCGCTGGCACGGGAACGCATCGACCTCGATGTGCCGGTCATTTCCGGTATCGGCGACGAGGCTTACCTCGCGACCCTGAAAGAAGTGCTGCCCGGTTTTCTGCGCCATATCGAAAGGCCGCGGCTGCTGTTCTATAACGCCGGTACCGATATCCTTGCCAGGGATCCGCTGGGGGCGATGAACGTGTCTGCACGGGGTGTGTTTGCGCGTGATGTGTTTGTTTTCAACCTGCTGATCGAACTCAAGATTCCATTCGTGCTGCTGCCCAGCGGCGGCTATACCAGGAGCAGCTATAAACTGCTGGCCGACAGTGTGCACTACCTGCTGCGTACGGTACAGGCCCCGCTGCACTGACAGACTGCTCGCCTTCCTGCGCAGCGGGCGTTACAATAGCGGTTTTGAATCGGCAGACAGCCCCATGATTTACCAGGATAAATTCGATGTGATCGTGATAGGCGGCGGGCATGCGGGCACCGAGGCCGCGCTTGCGGCGGCGCGCATGGGCAGGACCGTACTGCTGATCACGCACAATATCGACACCCTGGGGCAGATGAGCTGCAACCCCGCGATCGGTGGAATCGGCAAAGGGCACCTGGTCAAGGAGATCGATGCACTCGGTGGCTGGATGGCCTGTGCCGCCGACCGTGCCGGAATCCAGTTCAGGGTCCTGAATGCACGTAAAGGACCGGCAGTCAGGGCAACCCGGGCGCAGGCCGACAGGACACTGTACCGGCAGGCGGTCAGAACCCGGCTCGAGTCGACCCCCGGGCTGTCGTTGTTTCAACAGGCGGTCGACGACCTGATCGTCGAGCAGGACCGAGTGGCCGGTGTGGTGACCAAAATGGGATTGCGTTTTTCCGCACCGGCGGTGGTACTGGCGGTCGGGACATTCCTTGGCGGGCGTATCCATATCGGGCTGGAGAATTTCGAAGGAGGCAGGGCCGGTGATCCGCCGGCCAATGCGTTGGCCGCGCGCTTGCGTGAGCTTCCTTTCCGGGTCGAGCGCCTGAAGACCGGTACACCGCCGCGTATCGACGGGCGCTCGGTCGACTTCAGTGTGATGCAGGAGCAGCCGGGTGACACGCCTGTGCCGGTGTTTTCTGCGCTGGGCCGTGCCGAGGAGCATCCGCGCCAGGTCTGCTGTCATATCACCAGTACCAACGAACGGACCCACGAGATCATCCGCCGGGGGCTGGACCGTTCGCCGATGTACACCGGCGTGATCGAAGGGGTGGGACCACGTTACTGTCCGTCGATCGAGGACAAGATCGTGCGTTTTGAGGACAAGACATCGCACCAGATCTTCGTCGAGCCGGAAGGGCTGGACAGTGTCGAACTCTACCCGAACGGCGTGTCGACCAGCCTGCCGTTCGACATCCAGTATGACTTTGTCCGTTCGATTCGTGGTTTCGAGAATGCGCGGATCACCCGTCCCGGTTATGCGATCGAGTACGACTATTTCGATCCACGCGACCTGCGGCGTTCGCTGGAAACGAAGTTTATCCATGGCCTGTTTTTCGCCGGGCAGATCAACGGCACGACCGGTTACGAGGAGGCCGCCGCCCAGGGGCTGCTGGCCGGAATCAATGCCGCACTGCAGTGCCTGGACCGCGAGCCCTGGGTGCCGAAACGCAGTGAAGCCTACCTGGGGGTGATGGTCGACGACCTGGTGACGCAGGGCACGACGGAGCCCTACCGGATGTTTACCAGTCGTGCCGAATACCGCCTGAACCTGCGCGAGGACAATGCCGACCTGCGCCTGACTGCGATTGGCCGCGAACTCGGGCTGGTCGACGACCGGCGCTGGGAGAGTTTTGTCCGTCACCGGGAGGCGATCGAGCGTGAGAAACAGCGCCTGCAGACAAGCTGGGTTCAGCCGCACAAGGTGGATCAGGACCGTGCCGAAAGCGTGCTGGGCAGGCGCTTGCACAAAGAGGCCAGCCTGTTCGACCTGTTGAAGCGGCCGGAGGTGGATTACGCTGCGGTGTGCGCACTGGCAGCACTGCCTGAGCCGTTGACTGAGCCGCGCACGATCGAGCAGATCGAGATCCAGGCCAAGTATTCCGGCTATATCAGCCGCCAGCAGGCTGAGATCGAGCGTCACAACCGTTACGAGCAGCAGAAAATTCCGCGGACGATGGACTATTCAGCGGTTTCCGGGCTGTCCACCGAGGTCAGGCAGAAGCTGATCCAGCACCGGCCGGAGACACTGGGACAGGCAGCGAGAATCGCCGGGGTGACACCGGCGGCGATTTCGTTGCTGCTGGTGCATCTGAAGAAATACTCACAGAAGCGTGCCGGCTGAGACCGGGTTTTCGGTCAGGCCGGTTGTGCTTTGTAACCTTGTTCACAATTACGCAAAGAAGTACTATCCATTGTGAACCTTTTCAATTCTAATAGTTCGAAAACAGGGAACATACAGTGCCCGGTGCTGTAGGTTGCTGGAGTTTCAGCAGTTTCCGGTGTAATCGTTGCGCGATCCGGGTGTCGGAAAATCGATGTCCGGCGCCGGATTTTCAAGAGGAGAGTAAAATGCGTGTAACCGTTTTGTTTTTTGCGTTGTCACTGTTTGCCGCGGGAGCGGGTTTCGCTGCAGACAACGGCTTGATCACCAAGCAAAGTCACCACAGCGCCGACGAGACGCTGGATCGTCTGACCGCGATTTTAAAGAAAAAGGGGATCACTATTTTTGCCCGTGTCAGCCACAGTGCGGGTGCTAAAAAGTCGAATATCCCGCTGCGTAAAACGGAGTTGCTGATTTTCGGCAATCCCAAGCTCGGCAGTCATTTTTTTACCAGCAAGCAGACAGCGGGCATCGATCTGCCGATGAAGGCGCTGGCCTGGGAGGACGAGAAGGGGAAGGTCTGGCTGACCTACAACGATCCGGCCTATATTGCCAAGCGGCATGGGATCAAGGA
>JALUUZ010000152.1 GCA_027021095.1 Gammaproteobacteria bacterium | reverse complement strand
CGAATATGCGGCGCTGCTCGGTGGTGCCGCGTTCGAACCGGCCGAAGAAAACCCGATGATCGGTTTCCGTGGTGCCTCACGCTACCCGTCCACACAGTTCTCCGAATGCTTTGCGCTGGAATGTGCTGCACTGCGGCGCGCACGTGACACGATGGGCTTCAGTAACATCAAGATCATGCTGCCGTTCGTACGGACTGTCGCCGAACTGAAAAAAGTGCTGGAAACCCTGCGGCAGAACGGCCTGGTGCGTGGCCGCGACGGCCTCGAAGTCATCCTGATGTGCGAAATCCCCTCCAACGCGCTGCTGGCAGACGACTTTCTCGAATACTGTGACGGTTTTTCCATTGGTTCGAATGACCTGACCCAGCTGACCCTGGGCGCAGACAGGGATTCCGGACTGCTCAGCGGCTACGATGAACGCGACCCGGCGGTCTGCAGACTGATGGAAATGGCGATCTCGGCCTGCCGCCGGCATGGCAAATATGTCGGGATCTGCGGCCAGGCACCGTCGGATTTTCCGGAGATCACCGAGTGGCTGGTAAAACACGGCATTACTTCCATTTCACTGAATCCTGACAGCCTGATCGCAATGCGCGACAAGGTCGTGGAGGTCGAGGCCGCTGTTGCCGGACAGGATGCCCCGTGCACACCGGAAGTTTGACCTGCAGCTACCTGGTGCCGTTTTTCTGCAACTGTCTTGCGGCCCACAGTGAAAACTGCGTCCGGGTACAACTGCCTGCGCTGCGCAATCCCAGTCCTTCGACGACCCGGTAGATCACCATGTCCTTTTCCGGGTCATCGGACGGATGTTCATCGATGATCTGGCGTACGCTCCATTCCTTGCCATGCCTGTTATTGGTATAGTAACAACCCAGCTTGATATCCTCCGCCTTGAGTTCACCCTGGCCGGCCTTTTCCAATACCAGCTGAATGATCCGTTTCAACTCATCGATCGTGATATCGACGACTATGTCCATTTTTTTCAACACGCTCTGTATCGTGGCACTGTCGATCTGTACATCGGCAGCTCTTTCTCCACTGTCCACTGGTTTGAAGCGCATCAGGCCGACAGGGTAGCGCCGCCACGGGAAAAAACTGTTGAACAGCACGGCGATAATGAAAATGATTACTGTATTCAGCAGGATCGGCGTCAATAGGAATTTAAATCCCAAGGCATGAATCGCCGGTCCACCAACCACCCCGGCCAGCGCCGTTGCACCGCCGGGCGGATGAATACAGTTGGCCAGGTGCATCGCGCCGACCGCCAGCCCGACCGCCAGCCCGGCGGCAAGCACCTGCCCGGAAATATACCGGTAACACAGTACGCCGATCACTGCAGAGATCAAGTGCCCGCCAAACAAAGACCAGGGTTGTGAGAGTTGACCATGCGGCACCGCGAACAGCAACACGGCAGAAGCACCCATCGACGGCACGATCAATGCCGCACCGGAAAACCCGGTAGCCTGGAAGCTGATAAAGGTCACCATTGCGATCCCGGCGACTGCACCGATCACAGAGACCGTCTTTTCCGCCGGGCTGGTCCGGGTCAACGCCAGGCGGATACGCCGGGCCAGCCGGTGTGCCAGTGATACATTCTGCATAGCGTTATGCTACCACAACCAGCGCTGAAAGCTCACGGACAGACACACAGCCAGTCTGGCTTTCACTTTGCACGGCGACGAATAACAACGAAAAAACCAAAAATCGAAGCACGGTGACAAGAAAAATCCAGGCTGGCCAGCGAACCCAATACCTGATATAATCACTCAGGTATTAGCATTTTCAGGAGTAATTTACCATGCAAGCAGAAGTTAACGGCCAGACCATCGAACTCAGTGAAGCAGGCTGGCTGCTCAATCTCGACGAATGGAGCGAAGCACTGGCGGAAAAAATCGCCGTCAACGAACAGATCCCGGAACTGACCGATGAACACTGGGATATCATCCGCACCGCCAGGGAATATTTCCAGGAAAACGGCGTGGTCGCCGAACCCCGCGTCTTTTCGAAAATCATGAAAGAACGTTTCGGCAAAGACCGCAGCAGCCAGAAATATATCTATTCCCTGTTCCCGACCGGACTGATAAAATGTGCCAACAAGGTGGCTGGACTCCCCAGACCCAAAGGATGCAGCTAGGCAAAACTGACATTGACGGCCGGTATTCAGGAATTTCGACCTACTATCATCGTTGCCTTGGTCTCGGACCAGCCGGTTAGTACGATCACGCCGGCACTGGACCCGGAATTCCGGCCGGAGCAGGTGATCCTGGTGCAGAGTCCGAAGTTTGCCGCACAGGCAGACTGGATTGAAAAAGTCCTGCAGCCCGCCGGCATCCACGTCACCCGCTGCAGGCTCGACAACTACTGGGAAATCGAGCCGATTCGTGACCGTATGCTCGACCTGCTGGCAGAGCACGAGCACGACGCCATCGCATTGAACGTTTCGGGCGGCAGCAAGGTAATGAGCCTTGCGGCCTACGAGGTGTTCCGTTCGGCCGACAAGCCGGTCTTCTACGTCCAACCGGATACCGACGAACTGCTTTGGATGTACCCACACCGGCGCCCGGGCCATCAACTGGCCGACCATATCAAGCTCAAGGCCTTCGTACTCGCCCATGGCGCCGAAGTCACTGCATTGCATAAAACAGCGATACCCGAAAGACAACGCACACTGACCCGGCAACTCGTCGAACATGTCGAAGCATTGCAAGGACCGTTGCGCGCGTTGAACTGGTATGCACACCAGGCCGGTGACCTGGAATCACCGCCATTGAGCGCGCGCCACCTGAAACAGGGCACTGCGTTCGATGCGCTGGCAACCCGTTTCGAGCAGGAAGGTTTCCTGCAGCGCAAAGACCGCAGGCTGGTGTTTCCAGACGAGCACAGCCGGTTTTATGTCAATGGCGGCTGGCTCGAAGAACATGTGTTCAGCGTCGTCTATGGACTGCGCGGGCAACTGGATGAAATCCAGGATATCGCCCGCAGCGTGGAAATCGTGCGTTACCAGAGATCGAACCCGGTGCGCAATGAGCTCGACGTCGCCTTTCTGGCCAACAACAAGCTTTATATCGTCGAATGCAAAACGAGGCATTTCCCCGACTCCG
>JALUUZ010000151.1 GCA_027021095.1 Gammaproteobacteria bacterium | reverse complement strand
ATAGTCGACACTATGTCGAGCACGCCGACCGAGCGAAAGCCAGCCAGGACGTGCCATTGCGCCGTCGCAGTAGAAGGGTGGTGAGAAATACGGGCTAGGGTGTCTTCTGGCGCACCGCCCGGTCCCCCTGGTTGAAACCGTATTTGCGCAGCTTCTCCACCAGCGTCGTACGCCGCATGTTCAACAGCTTGGCCGCGTGCGCAACGACACCATTCGCCTCATGCAAGGCCTGCCTGATCAGGCTGACCTCGAGGTTGTTCAAGTGTTCTTTCAGGTTGATCCCATCACGCGGCAGGCGCGGATTGCTGTCCGGCACACTCTCCTGCACGATGACCGGTACATTGACCTGGTCCGCGTAGACCGGGCTGGCGGCGGTCGAATCCGGGATGTATTTTTCCGGCAGGTCTTTGACATCGACGACACCGAATGGATTCAGGATCGCCAGGCGTTCGATAAGATTGGCCAGTTCGCGGACATTGCCGAGCCAGTTACACTGACACAAGGCCATCACCGCTGCCGGGGTCAAGCGCACTGAACCTCTTTTTTCATGTTCGATGCGTGTGATCAGTTCGTTGATCAACAACGGAATGTCCTCGACCCGCTCACGCAACGGCGGCATTTCGATCGGAAAAACATTCAAGCGGTAATAAAGATCCTCGCGAAAACCACCCTCCTTGATCATTTCCTCGAGGTTACGATGGGTAGCGGCGATCACGCGGATATCGGTGGTAATACTCTTGGTGCCCCCGACCCGCTCAAAGGTGCGCTCCTGTAATACCCGTAACAGCTTGACCTGCATCGGCAACGGCATGTCCCCTATCTCGTCGAGAAACAGGGTGCCGCCTTCGGCCATTTCAAAACGCCCCTGGCGGGCACTGATCGCGCCGGTAAACGCGCCTTTCTCATGGCCGAACAGTTCACTCTCGAGCAGCTCAGGCGGAATGGCGCCGCAATTGATCGGTACGAACGGCTTGTTCCGGCGGCTGGAATAGTAGTGGATATTCCGCGCCACGACTTCTTTCCCGGTACCCGACTCACCCAGGATCATGACCGTCGCGTCCGTCTGCGCGACATGCTCGATCAGCTTTCTGATCTCTTTGACCTTGCGGCTGGTTCCCACCAGGCTGCGAAACAGCTCGACCGGCCTGCGCTTGCCGACCTTCTCCCTGCTTTCACGATAAACCTGTGCCTTCTGCAACGCATGAAAGACATTCTCATACCGGAACGGTGTATAGATACTGCCGAGCACTTCCCTGGCCCAGCCTGCGTTTTTCTTGCTCTGCTGATCTGAATAGATCGACAGTACCGGGACATTGGGATCCTTCTTGCGCAGCTGCTCGAGAATCGACTCGATCTCGTCTTCCGCCTGGTAGTCACCGACGAGCACCGAGTTCACGACGCCGCCGTTCAGTTTGCTCTGGTCCCATTCAGCAGCGTTGAAGACGACATAAGGTTGATAGTCGATGAATTCCAGAATCACCTTCAACCGGTCGGCCCGCTGTTTGTCTCCATCAATCACCACGACTTGACCTTTTTGATTTTGTTGGGACTGGTCAGCCTCTTTCTTCATGTTTTACCTCATGTCTCGCCAAAGGAAATACTGAATCTATGAATCGTTACAAACTGTCAACCCTTCCCTGCACGCAGGTAGTCTCTGACTGATCTGCTCCAGATTTGATACCAAGCACCCCGTTGCTCCCACTGTTTAGTTAAGCATCGACTTGCAATTATGTCAAAATACCGACATGATTTTTTTTTAGCGTCTAAACCTTTATTTCAGCAGCAGATTCAAAGCCCGGGCAAAACCAGGGTAAAAACAGGATAATCAATCGGAAACAGACTGCTGCCCGCGCTGGGCGATTGTACGGCGATGATCGCGAAAGATAAGCTTTTCAAGCAATTCCACGACTGGCTCACTGCAGTGCCCATAGCTGCACTTGACGATAAACGACTCGTTGTCGGCAACGACATCGTCGCAGCGGCAGAACAGGCGCACCGGCCTTGGATAGTCTTCATTAAACCAGATCGAAACAAGGTAATTCTTTCCGGGTTCTATGTCCGGCTTTTCACCGCACTGCCACTGCAGGTGTTCAGAAAAGAGTTTGAAGTCCCTGGGTACGGGAAGGTTAAGCTGCTGTGACACCAGGCAGGATACGAGGTCCATCAGCAGGTTGAGCTTGAACTCGATACGCGCAAGCTCGGTATCGCTGTCATGACTGTCCGTACTGCCCAGGCCCGACTCACCGAGTGCAAGCAGGCGTGCAAGGATATTCTCGTTGTCGGTATTGTATCGCCGGACCAGGCCTTCTATTTCCTTTTCGTTGAGACCCTGCCACATCAACGGCAGACGCTGATGCAGGAAGATCGATTCACCAAGCGCCTGTCCGGCTGAATCTGCCGCAGCGTCTGACGTTGAATCTGATCCGGAGCTTTCCATACCGCATAGCCTAGCCTAAGCTGCGCCGATTTCCAGCCGTTGCGGAGTGCGTTGTACGCTTCATTTCCCGTGTGATTTGCTTTGACCGGTCGTGACAATGCCAACCCCCGCCTGAACGATCCCCCGGCCCGCGGGGTTCAGGCTCCAAGCGAGATCCAGGTGTTTTGAATCGCATCGCATCACGCGAAGATACTTTTACACGCGGGCTATTCCTGCCTTTCGTCATCGTCCATCAGGATCTGGTGCGCCGGCCCCTCCATGTCCTCGTACTGGCCGCTGCGCACGGCCCACAGAAACACTGCGATCACCAACGCGATCAACACCAGCGCAATCGGAATCAGCAGCGCGATTGCCTCCATACTACCGGCTCCCCCCTGCCGGCCGCAACAGGCGCAGACGCAGCGCGTTCAGTGTTACCAGTAAAGAACTCGCTGCCATGCCCGTGGCCGCCACCCACGGCGGCGCCCAGCCGATCGCGGCGACCGGCAGCGCCAGGGTGTTGTAGGCGACCGCCCAGCTGATATTCTGCCTGACCACCTGCATGGTTTTTGCCGCGACCCGGAACAAGTCCATCAGCCTCGCAAGATTCGCCGACAGCACCACGTAGTCGGCACTGGAAATCGCCAGGCCGGTACCTGACTGCAGCGTCACCGACACATCCGCCCCGG
>JALUUZ010000150.1 GCA_027021095.1 Gammaproteobacteria bacterium | reverse complement strand
AGAAGTAGGGTGCCTTGTACGCACCAACGCCACGGCAAAGCGAATCGCATCATGTGGTCATCCTTCTACACACAATTCTTCCATACCGCGTCAGAGGCGGCGCAGAAAAAAGCTTGCGGACCGCGGGAGCATTCAGGCGGGGGTTGGCAGGATCACAAACCTGCCCAGTCAAATCATACAGGAAGTAGTGCGCACAGTCTTCGGAAAGACGGTTTGGCCATGCGGTAAACAATACCGTAAATCAACAGTTTACAGAAATAGTCATTGACTCTCCGGTAAATGACAAATAAGATGCTGCTGATTGCGCTCTATCGTTAAACGGCCAGGGAGAACAACGGCCTTCACCTGACGCAAAAGGAGACGACCAGCCAATGCCCCGACAGCAGCTGAAACTCGGCACTTTGAACCTGTACAACCTGCAGCTTCCCGGCCAGCCGATGTACTACGGCAAAACTTATACCGAAAAGGAATACGCGGCCAAGATCGACTGGACCGCCGCCAAGGTACGGCAGATGGACGCCGATATCATCGCCTTCCAGGAGCTCTGGGATCCACAATGCCTGCAGGACGTGTTCAGCGCCGCCGGCCTGGGCCAGGACTATACCCTGGTTTCGAACAAGCGCCAGCCTGCCGGGATCTCGGTCGCAATGGCTGTGCGCGCCCCCAATCGAAAAACCAGGCACGAATGGATCCAAAAATTCCCTGCTGAACTGGTACTGAAAAAACGCAAGGGTACCAAGGATGAACCGAACTATGAAATGTCAGTCAATATCAAAGAATTCTCCCGCCAGGTGTTGAGAGTGGAAATCGATGTCCCGATCAGAAACAGCAGGCCCAAGCAAATCGTCGTGTTCGCAATCCACTTGAAATCCAAGCTGGGCATCGACCTCGACGAACAGGAAAAAAACCAAAAAAAGATCAGCGCACACAGTGCGGCGATCGGTACGACGCTGGCGACGATCAGGCGGGTCGCCGAAGCCGCGGCGCTGCGTGTGATACTGAACAAGGCAACCTACCACACCAACACCCCGGTCGTGGTCATGGGGGATCTGAACGACTCACAGCACAGCATGACCACCGCCATCATCTCGGGCAAACCGAAGTACCGCCTGTTTGCCAGCAGCCGGGTCGGCAGATCGAGCGACCGCGGCCTCTATTCGGTCGCCACGATGCAGGAATACCGCAGCCTGCGTGACGTCTACTATACCTACATCCATGACGGGCAGAGAGAATCCCTGGACCATATCTTTGTCAACGAGCAGTTCTACGACTACTCGTCGAACCGTATCTGGAGCTTCCACGACATGAAAAACTTCAACGATCACCTGGAAGACAGTGACACCGCCACGTCGGACCACGGTGCGGTGGTCGCCACCTTCGACTATAACCCGGCCAGCAGGCGAAAAAAGAAAACCCGAAAAAAAGCCCGGAAAAAGACGAAGACTGTATGAGGCGTGCGGGTAACGACGGTTACTGTTCGTGAAACCCCCAGATCGCCCGCAGCAAATGGCCTAGCCCTTTGTACTCCGCTTCAGTGGGCCTGACAAAACGTTTGGCCTTGAACTGTTTCAGTACCAGCCGTGCCGGCCCCCTGGCCTTGTCGCTCAACAGTGCCTCGGCAATTTTCTGCCGTGTCTGTGCATCGATCCTGGCGCTGGTGGTAAACACCCGGTGAGGCCAGGTAACTTTGGACGTATAGAAAAGCTTCAATCCGGCTTTGACCTTCGGCGGTTTCTTGAGCCAGAATTTATCGCGTACCACCGCGGCGATCCCGATATGCTGCTTTGCACACTTGATCGCCGCATTGAAATTCTTGCTGTTCATGATCACCGGCACGGCGGCTGGATTCGGAAACAGGTCGATAAACCCCAGCGTCAGCAGGTTGGGCGAACCGACCGCACAAACCCTTTTTCCCGCAAGACGTTTCAGGTTTTTGACGTGCGTATCCTCGCGAATCACTACGACAAAGCGCAATTTCCCGGGTAACTTCGCGACCAGGCTGTGATTGTACTTTTTCATCCGCCAGGCGGCAAAGTGCGGCCCGTCGAACACCAGGTCATACTTGTCCTCGATAATATTCTGACTGTACTCGATAAAATTTTCCGCCGGCACCAGCACCACCCTTCGCTTCAACACCCTGGAAAGGTAGTCGGCAATCGGCTGGTAACGTTTGCGTGTCGCCTTCGGCGTCTGTGTCGGCGCTGTTGAAAAGATAATCACACCCCGGTTGTTGGCCGCCGAAGCCGCTGATACGCCAGCACTCAGAAGCGTCAACAGGCACGCAGTCAGTGTGATCCAGGATAGTTTGTCAGGCTGTTTCATCTTTCTCTCCACTTTACTCAGCGCCCATAAAATTCAGTATAGATCTATTTCTGCATCGAAATCAGGTGTTTCACGCTCGATTCTTGTGCAGGGAGTCGTTGACTGTATCGGCCACTGCGCGGCAGCCCTTACCCGGTTCGCGGACAGAGGCTGTTTTTTGCATAAGGCCATCCCTTGGGATATGCTAATCATATGAATTTAAAGTATTTTACAAACCGACACGGCAGGCTGCCGCGAATACTGTAAACTAATGAAAACATACGCTGAACGATTCCTTCCTGAATTGTCAGCCACTGACAACCGGATACGCACAAACGCAATGACCTATTCATGGCTGTACAGATTCATACTGCTCGGCAGCTCCCTGCTGCTGTACTCCTGCGGCGGCGCAGACGATCAGCAGGCGAAAAAGCACAAGCGCCACGGGCGTACACACTTGGTGGAAACCATGACACTGGGACTGAAAACACATGACTTCGTCATCACCCGGACAGGAACGATCGAGGCCAGGACCAACACCAAGCTGTTCAGCCAGGAAGAGGGACTGATCATCAAACTGCCTGTCGAAGAAGGCAGCAAGGTCAAAAAAGGCGATCTGCTGGTTCAGCTCGATGATGCGCTGCTGCGGGCCGAATACAACAAGGCCGTCGCCAAACGCCAGCAGGCACAACAGAACTACCAGCGTATCAAACGCCTGATCTCCAGGCGCCTGGTCTCGGAAGACCAGCTTGCGCGCGCCCACACCGAATACAAGATCGCACAGGCAGATGAGCTGCTGCTCGCAACGCGATTGAAACACACGAGG
>JALUUZ010000149.1 GCA_027021095.1 Gammaproteobacteria bacterium | reverse complement strand
TCGACATGAATGCCAAGCTTATGGGCGCGTTCGATCATGCGTAACACCTGGTCGGCCTGTGCTGGGCGGCAGATCGACTGGTAGAAGCTGTCATCGAGGCTTTTGATGTCCGAACACAGCACATCGGTATGCGGCGCCATCAGTTCCAGTGCTTCGTCAGTGACAAAGCTGTTGGAGACATACACGGTATAGAGCCCATGCGCGTGTGCGGCACGCGATACATCCAGTACATATTCAAGCCAGACTGCGGGTTCCGAATAGGTAAACGCGATGCCCTGCGCGCCTTGGCGCAGTGCAACCTCGACCATTGTTTCCGGCGTGACATAGGCTGCCGCGCTCTGGCCGCGCGCAAGTTCGTCGAGTGCATCGACTCCCCAGCTGATCTCGAGATTATGGCAGCCTTCACAGCGGAAGTTACAGCCATAGCTGCCGATCGACAGTACCCGGGTGCCGGGCCGGTAGTGCTTGACCGGTTTGTCCTCGATCGCATTCAGTTCGATCGACGAGATGATGCCGTAGGACAGGTTATATAGCGTCCCGTGACGGTTGACATGGGCCTGGCAGAAGCCACGCTGGCCGTGACCGATCTTGCAGCGCCACAGGCACAGGTTGCAACGGGTCGTGCCATTATCGAGTTTTTGCTGCAGACGGGTTTCGATCAATCTGTATTCGCTGGCTCGCATTTTTCACCATTCTCCTGCTGCGACGGTCCACCCTTGCCTGTGCGCATCTCGGCTGTGAAAATCACCACCCATGCCGCGTTGTTTCGCTGCGAACACTGGTGAAAACCCGGGCAGAGGGTAAGGTTTGATGGTATTTTAAACAAAATATTCCTGGATTGCTGGCAAAGACTAATAGCTGAGTGCTATTGTAAGATAAAATGCACCCCAAAGTCCCAATAATTTTCGAACAGTATAAAAATTCCAACAAATTGAGCAAGCTACTTGACTCAGGCCATAACACCCGGTTTAATGTCGCACTTCACATTCAATCCCGGCCAGGTAGCTCAGTCGGTAGAGCAGGGGACTGAAAATCCCCGTGTCGGCAGTTCGATTCTGTCCCTGGCCACCAATAATTCCAAGATACCCTTCAGCTGTGACGGCGCAGAAAAAAGCTTGCGGACCGCGGGAGCATTCAGGCGGGGGTTGGTATTGTCACGACCTGTCAAAGCAAATCACACGGGAAATGGTGCGTACAACGCACCCTACTTGCCTGCGCGCTCCTCGGTCGCGAAAGCCATCCAGGCCGCGCCCTTGCGCCGTCTCGCTACAACAATGGTTTCAAACCAAGGCCGTATCCGGTCGCATCGAGACCTGGTACCGGCATCGCGAACCAGTGTTCAACCTGGCGCGTATCACTCGACCGGTCTAAATAATCAAGCCGACTGACAACAGGTTGCGGTAGCTTGTCTATGCTGTAACGCGATAGCCATAGACGGCAGTCAACACACTGGTACTCGGGCAGAGAGGATGCACATTCACCTTAGTCGAATCATGATAACGATGGGGAATAAGCACTGGATTTGGAGAATGCGCTGACAAATTAGCGCATATATGAGCCGAAAAAATAAAGTAATATAAACTAATTGGTTGACATGCGATTATGGCATGTTGTATAAAACGTGAATTAGGAGTTTTCCCGGACCGTTCATTACGACAAGGAATAGTAATGTCTAAACACTTCAATAAATCTGAATTACGGTCGTGGAATAGTTTACCGTCTTCTTTTGGTGTGTTGCTGATACTGGTATTGACAGGTTGTACTCCGATCTATCAGGCAAATCATGATTTTTCATTCATGCCGGATGACGTGTTTACCCGGATAGTAAAGAAAACGCACTTCGAATATTTCGTAGAAGGTTCCGGTAAGGAAGCGGAAATACACTTTGACCGCAACGCGGCGCAGAAAATGGCGCGCAGGTTTTGGCTGGGGAAGTCTGCGAACGATATGGTTAAGCTGTTTTCCAGTAAACAAGGCAGTTGCAGGCACACTCGCTCCAGGCGGTACTTGTATTGCAGTGTGAGCAGGTATTGGCGTTTAAAGTGGAAAACAGGCTACTGGACGGTCGAAACCAGTGATACAGACAAAAGGTTGGCAAAGCCGGGTGCAAGGCTCAGGTTTCGCTTCAAGTTGGATGGTAGTGCGCGGATCGTAGGAGTCGACGTGGAAAGCGATGACATCGGGATCGTGCAATACCGAAAGAATGATTTCAAACCAAGGCCGTACCCGGTCGCATCAAGACCTAGTATTGGCACCTCGAACAAGTGATCAAACGGACACTGGTTTTGGATTCACTGCAGATGATACCCGTGCGACAGTACGCGCGAAACAGCCCGATGCCAATGAATGGTTTGAGTCGTAGTTGAACCTAGGAAAAATCTGACTAAGTTAAAAAAGGGAAATATCAATGAAGAAATCAGTTGTAAAAATCGTATCGGTTACAGTGTTTGTATTGCTTTCGAGCAGTGTATTGGCCAGTGATTTCAGTAAGCTGTCCGCGGTAATGTGTGATGCCAAGAAATACATGCGCTCCTTGTCCCGTTATTGTGGTGAAAAACACCCGGGGGACAAACAGACTGCTGAAAAACTTTTAAGCCAATGGTTAAAAGTAAACGGTCAATACGCCGACAAGGCCAGTCGGCTTTGCCACCAGCTTTGGGGTATGGAGAAAAAATATAGTTCCTGCGCAGTGAAGGCATCAGAGGCCGTAAACGATGTTTTGGTGGAGCAGGCGATTGACGAGCTGAAAAGGCAAAAGCCGGATTACTGCAAGAGCCTGATCAAGGAGTATAAAACCACCGGGATCAAGGTAGCCAACGATCTGAAGGAGCTTGCACTGCTGAACCGGAAAAAGATCAAGGCGCTGATGGATTCAAGAAAAAAACAGCTTGAAGAAAAATATAAGAAATAAACAAGCGCAAATATACTCTTCAGGCAGGCGGGTTGTTATCACTGTATAGCCTTTGCTTTTCACACGTTGACGACCCGTTTCCTGACAATGGTCTTGGTGCGTCCGACAGACTGTGTCGCAAGAAATCTGCGGTAAACGGTTGAGAGATTGGATTTCAAACATCGTAACGGGATAGTGGCCGTGACTGTAGTTGCGACAGAAATGCTGTTGGTTTGATGC
>JALUUZ010000148.1 GCA_027021095.1 Gammaproteobacteria bacterium | reverse complement strand
CGACACGCCGCAGGCGATCGAAAAAACCATTCTCGACGGGCGCTTTTCAGTGCTGATGCAGGCCTGGCTGCCCAAGCTCAAGGCCCAGGGGGTCGATCAGCTGACCGAGTATGTGCTCAGCCTGAGCGGCAGAAAGCACGACCAGGCCAAGGCGGCGGCAGGGAAAAACCTGTACATGGCCAACTGCGTCGGCTGTCACGGTCCACAGGGCAAGGGGATGCAGGCGCTCGGCGCGCCGAACCTGACCGACAACATCTGGCTGCACGGCGGCAGCCGCAAGGACATCTACACCAGTATCGCCCACGGCCGTAAAAGCACCATGCCCGCGCACCGCAAAAAACTCGGCGAAGCCAAGGTGCGTATCCTGGCCGCCTATATCTACAGCCTGTCGCACGACGTGCATGACAAACAGTCCAAAGAGAAGCCAGCCCGATGAGCACGGATGAGATTCCCAAGATCCAGAAGATCGTCTCGGTGGCCTGGCCTTCGTTCCTGGTCGCGGGCGTCGCGACCGTGCTGTTCTTTACCAGTTTCGATCCGCGGGAGTTCCTGGCGCCGACCCGGTTTGCCGGCCTCAGCCGGCTTGGCGCCTACAGCATCGGTTTTTTCCTGTTCTGGCTGGTCGGCTTCGCCTCCAGCGCACTGACCTGCTATTTCCGCCGTACCTGTGACGACTGTAACGACGACAACCCCGCTGACTGAACAACGTGAACGATTCTAATTCTTCGCTGTATGCCAAGCGGCAAAAGATCTACCCGCGCCAGGTACACGGCCTCTACGCCTTCTGGCGCACCACGGGGGTCGTGGTGCTGCTGGGCCTGTATTATATTCTGCCCTGGGTCAAGTGGAACGGGGAACAGGCCGTGCTGTTCGACCTGCCGGCGAGAAAATTCCACCTGTTCGGCCTGACATTGTGGCCGCAGGACTTTATCTACCTGGCACTGCTGTTGATCCTCGCGGCACTGACACTGTTTTTCTTTACCGCCCTGGCCGGACGGCTGTGGTGCGGCTATGCCTGCCCGCAGACCGTATGGACCGAAATCTTTATGTGGATCGAGCGCAAGATCGAAGGCGACCGCTCGAAACAGATCAAGCTCGACAAGCAGCACTGGAACCGCAAAAAGATCCTGCTCAAGGGCAGCAAGCATGTTATCTGGATCGTGTTTTCGCTCTATACCGGGCTGACCTTCGTCGGCTATTTTACACCGATCGCGGAACTGACCTACAGCCTGCTGCACTGGACACTCGGGCCTTGGGAAACCTTCTGGATCTTCTTTTACGGTTTTGCCACCTACGGCAACGCCGGCTGGATGCGTGAACAGGTCTGCATCTATATGTGCCCTTACGCGCGTTTCCAAAGCGCGATGTTCGACAAGAACACACTGATTATCTCGTATGACAAAAAACGTGGTGAACCGCGCGGTTCACGCCGCAAATCCGCAGACCCCAAGGCGCTGGGGCTCGGCGACTGTGTCGACTGCACGCTGTGCCAACAGGTCTGTCCGACCGGGATCGACATCCGCGACGGTCTGCAATATCAATGCATCGCCTGTGCCGCCTGTGTCGATGTCTGTGACGAAGTCATGGAAAAACTCGATTACCCCAAGGGGCTGATCCGCTACACCACCGAAAACAGGCTGCAGGGAAAGGAAACGAAGATCCTGCGCCCGCGCGTCATACTCTATGGCGTACTGCTGGCTTCCCTGACAGGCATACTGCTCTACTCACTTGCCACACGTATCCCCATCCAGTTCAATGTCATTCGCGACCGCGCACAGCTCTACCGCACCGCGGACAACGGCATGATCGAGAATCTCTATACGTTGAAAATCGCCAACATGGATCTCAAGGACCATCTATACCGTATCAAGCTGTCAGGACCGGACGGGCTGGCGCTGCGGCATCGGCGTGACCGCATCAAGGTCCCTGCAGGCGAGTTGATCGAACTTCCGGTCACGCTGCAGATCCGCCCGGAACAGATCGCCCGGCCAAGGGTCACGATCAGTATCACGGTCACAGACAGCACCGACAGCAAACTGAGCAAAACAGTCGAAACGAGCTTTTTCGCACCGGTACGCCGCCATGCAAACTAAGCAGCCGCAAGAATCACACTGGTACCAGTATCCACTGGTGTGGCTGGTGATCGCGATCCCGGCGGCCTCGGTGATCATGGGCGGCATCATGCTCTACTTGGCGGCCACGACCGACACCAGCGTGGTCGTCGACGACTACTACCAGCGCGGCAAGGCGATCAACCTGGTGCTGGTACGCGATGAATACGCGCGCCGGAAAAAACTGTCCGCCAGTTTACACCTGCATGCCAAAGGCGAGTCCATGCAACTGCGGCTCGTCGCCCACGACAAGCAGTATCCGCCCAGCCTGAAGCTGCTGTTTTCACACCCGACGCGGAAAAAGTACGACCGCCGGGTAACCCTGCAGCACCTCGATGCCGGCCTGTACCAGGCGACACGGCCTGCACTTCACCAGGGGCGCTGGTATATCCAGCTGGAGACAGACGACTGGCGCCTGCTGGGCAAGATCACGCTGCCCCATCCCAAACCGATCCTGCTGACCCCGGCCAGACACTGACACGCGGCCATGCACACGGAGCTCACTCTGACCGCCGCCTTTCTCGTCGGCCTGCTGGGCTCGACCCACTGCGCGGGGATGTGCGGCGGCATCGTCAGCACGCTGAGCCTGTCACTCGACCCCGCCGCGTCCAGAACCAGAAAAGTGCTGTTTTCATTACTGTACAACACCGGCAGAATCGCCAGCTACGCCCTCGCTGGTGCCGCCAGCGGTTACCTCGGTCAGGCGCTGCTGTCGCTCACTGCACAACAGACCGCGCTGCTGACAGGCCGGCTGCTGTCGGCGTTTTTTCTTGCCGCGCTCGGCTTGTCTATTTCCGGCCTGTGGTCCGGCCTGCGCTACCTGGAAAAAGCCGGTCACCTGCTATGGCGCCGCATCGAACCGCTGGGGCGGCGCGTTTTCCCGGTCGACACCCCGCGCAAGGCATTGCTGCTGGGTGCGCTTTGGGGCTGGCTGCCGTGTGGCATGGTCTACAGCATGCTGGCCTGGTCGCTGGCCTCGGGCCGGGCGACAGACGGCAGCCTGCTGATGGCCGCCTTCGGCCT
>JALUUZ010000147.1 GCA_027021095.1 Gammaproteobacteria bacterium | reverse complement strand
ATATCAATGCCTCGACCCAGTCAGCCGCACTGGACACACTGTCGAATAGCGGCACGAACTCGACAAACCGGCGCCCGAACCCCTGTGCTTCCAGTCCTTCTTCGAGGCGGGTACGTATCTGCGGCAAGCGCCTGACGGCGCGTTGCACATTTTCGAGACCGGCAATCGCGTCGATACCCGTCGTCCGCTCCGTGGCCGACGCCAAATACAACATCTGGTTGAATGCGTCGGTCAGCAACCGGGCGAACTCTTCGTAGCACTGTACGGTATCCAGCAACTCGCGCATCGGTTGCGACGCACGCCGCAGCAAGCGGTTGTGTACCTGCCGCTCGTCACCCCCCGGCCGCGCCAGCACGGCCGCGCCTTCCTCGACCATATAGCGGATATACTCGGCGCGCAGCGGTTCTTCCTCGCCAGTCAGCCGCGACCAAAGCTGTTCGCTGACCGCAGCACCCGGCGACTGCGGATTGATCGACTGCGCGAAGGCCGTCCAGTGCGGCCAGTTGCGATTGGTTTTTTCGTATTTGAGGCCGTAGGCGATCGCATCGTGCGCCAATCGCGCGATCGTGCGGAAACTCGCATTATTTGCTTTCTCGTCCTGCTCCCACGCGCTGATGAGGCTCTTGCAATATGAATCCGGCTGATCTTCATGCAATATACCCAGGTTGCGCCCCAGCAATTTATAGACGCCGTAAAAACCGAACACCGACGCGGTTTTGAGGTAGTTCTCGGTATTGACGCTGCCGAAGCGGTCGATGGCTTTCGACACCTTTTCCCTGCCCGGCAAGCCACGCAGCCTGTCAGGATCGGTATGGCGGTACGTTTTGACGAGCGACTGCACCATGTACCACTCGAAAATCTGGATCGGCGGTATGCCATGTTCGGCGGAATACCGGCCGCCAAACTCCTCGGCTACCATCGCCCCGATTGCAATCGGCACCAGGAACCCCGGGTGCTTCTGCCGCTCGCGCACGCCGGGGCATAGCCTGTTGACCGTCAGCGCATCGGAGGCTGGATACAACCCCAACGGATCCAGCGCACCTTCACTGGTATCGAGCTGGTCATAGGCAGTCAGCGTGGGCAGAAAATTCTGCATGTTCAAACAACGTCCTCACATATCCAAGGAATTAAAAGCAGGTATCCGACCTACTGGAAAACCTGACGAGCCTGTCGAAAAAGCCCTTTTTCAAACAAGGCACGTATCTTGATGTCAATAATCCTGCTTTGTCTATTATGATGTTGCAAGAAGATGATGTTTTCGCGGCACAGTGCTTCGATACGGCGGCTGCTTGTGATGCCTCGGAAAGCGGTTAGATCAAACTCTTCGTCGATCAACCAGGAAAGGGAGTATTCGAAGCTGCCGGGCAGGATTTGCTTTTCGTAAGACACCCGGATCATTTTCATTTGATCGTAGTTGTAGTCCACGTAACGCGCCATAACCCTTACTCCCTAAAGTCATCATTTGAGTTCGTTTGATTTTATCGGATTTTGGGGTTTTCCGACAGCCTCAACGACAAGGGTAACTGGCTGGCAACGAAACGTAACGTAGTTGCCAGTCCATGTTGACCCGCTTGTTTTGTTATGTTTGGTTCTCATTGCAGCTGTGCCCGTAATGCTTCGAGATCACCTAGCACCCACAAGCTAACCACCTTACCGTTTTGGAAATGGAACAGGGCGGCACCATCCCAGACCAGCCTGCGACCTGTAGGGTTGAAACCCATAAATTCTCCCTGGTGTATGCCTGAAAATTGCATTTTTGCGAATACTTTGGATCCCTCTGAAACTATCTCCTTTATTTCACACCGGTAATCTGCCAACGCTGAATGCACCATATCAAGATATTCAATGAATCCGGCATGCCCCTGTTTCTCCAAGCCTAGTGACCCTCTGAACGTGAATGAGTCATGAAGAACTTCTGGTATCGTGTCTTTATTGTGCTTGTTCCAGATTACTTCATAGAACTTGCGTATTTGTTGTTTTTCATGGCTCATGATTCTTTTCAAACTGAACCGCCCCGGGTATTCCGGAGACCATTTTGTTTGAGTCAGGCCGCCTTGGCTGACTCCTCCTGTTGGCGATAATACATCGCTTCCAACTCTGCCGGTGGCACGTTGCCGATGGGCTCCAGCAACCGCCGGTGGTTGAACCAGTCTACCCACTCCAGGGTGGCGTACTCGACCGCCTCCATGTTCTTCCAGGGACCCCGCCGGTAGATCACCTCGGCCTTGTACAGGCCGTTGATCGTCTCAGCCAGCGCATTATCGTACGAGTCGCCCGGCTGCCGACGGAGGCTTCAATACCGGCTTCCGCCAAGCGTTCCGTGTAGCGCACCGACAGGTACTGGCAACCCCGGTCGCCGTGATGCACCAGACCGTCCGGAGCGAGCACGACACGCGCCAGCCCACAATCCGGCGGGCATAGATGTCCACCACAAACGCCACATAGACGCAAACTTCTGTTTCCATCACGCTTTGCTCTTCTGTGCCAACCGGGGCGAACTGTGCCCGGATTTACCCCGACGTGGCTTGCGGATACGTTGCGTTTGTTATGCATCCTTCGCTTTGAGCGGGAAACGCTCAGGGTGCTCAATGATATCTGGTGTTAGATCGACATCCAGTTCCGGCCAGTAAAAGTGGCCAGGACTCGGTTCCTCGACTTTTAGTACTGCCTCTATAACCGCATTTTTGAACCACGGGAAGTCCTCATAAGGCATGAAATATTCCTTATCCCCCGCCAGCAACCAAATGCCATGAGGAGATATGTGCGATACTTCAATCCCCGAAGTGTTCTTTCCAAGCGTCTGTGAGCTCATCGTAGTGTGCCTCAATGATGCGTTCTATCTGGGCAAGCTGCCCCTTGGACAGATTATAGTTCTTGCCAGTTTGATGCTTGGCTCCAGCCAATACTTTGCCTCGCCGTTTTTACTAATAAATGGGAATACCATGAAAAATACCATGCTACCTTATAATTTCAATGCCGCCTGCAGATCTTCATGCTCGAACGCGCTGGCCATGCGTGTTATCTCAGCGCGCTTGGCTCCGACTGCGGCTGCTACGACCTGCCACGTACGTGTTACCTCTGCCACTTCGCGGATAATCGTACGTGCCTGCTCGGCAACCAGGCCAAAATACTCAGCCGCTTCTTG
>JALUUZ010000146.1 GCA_027021095.1 Gammaproteobacteria bacterium | reverse complement strand
ACCCCAGGGAAGGGGTGCCCGAAATTGATCGCGCAGCGATGAATTTCGAGAGCGCAGCAAAAACCACGTTTTTTGCGTAGCGGGGCGCTGGCAATCCATGGATGGATTGTTCAGCGCTTCTATAAGTAACAAAGGTCACATACATCAGCAGCATTCTGATTGATGATACTGAACATAATTAAATCAATAATCTCAAAGTCGAATAAAGCGGAGTAAGTCAT
Organism: Gammaproteobacteria bacterium; assembly: GCA_027021095.1. Lineage (GTDB taxonomy): Bacteria > Pseudomonadota > Gammaproteobacteria > SZUA-21 > SZUA-21 > SZUA-21. The sequence goes on along the minus strand of JALUUZ010000146.1, from coordinate 13,852 downwards.
GATTATAAAATTTGCAAAGAGATTTCGGTTGGCCGTGCTAGCGGCTGGATTTGCCGTCGTCGGCAGTGCAATCGCCACGAACGGTATGGTGCCACATGGTTTTGGTACCAAGAACAAAGGACTGGCAGGCGCGGGCGTTGCGCTGCCGCAGGATGCGATGAGCGTAGCAACCAACCCCGCAGGCGCGGTCTGGGTCGGGAACAGTTGGGTCGTTGGTGCAGGCCTGTTCAGTCCGCGGCGTGAAGCTACCGAGTATAATCCGAACAACACCCCGTTGACCGTTGGCTTCGTTGCACCTGGCACCTATGAAAGCGATTCGAATTATTTTTTCGTGCCGTTTGGAGCCAGGAACTGGATGCTGAACAACATTTCTGCCTTTACACTGGCGGTGTATGGCGCAGGCGGGATGAATACCGACTACAATGCCGGCGTTTGGGGTAATTCAACCCAGACCAGTACCGGGATCGACCTGAAACAGCTGTTTATCGCCCCGACTTACTCACGCAAGATCAACAACACCACGTCTGTCGGCGTCAGCGCGGTGATAGGTGTACAGGGTTTCAAGGCGAGAGGCCTGGGCGTCTTTACTAATTTTTCCACTGATGGTGCGAACATGACCGACAAGGGGACCGATATCGCGTATGGCATCGGGCTTAAGTTGGGAATTCAGTCCGAGGTGGCCCCCGGGCTGACACTCGGCGCGTCCTATGCGACCAAGGTCAATATGAGTGAGTTCGAAGATTACCGTGGATTGTTTGCCGAGAACGGTGACCTGGACTATCCGGCGATTTTTACCATCGGCCTGGCGTGGAAAGTGACTCCGCGTTCAGTTTTGGTCTTTGACGTACAGCGCATCTATTACAGTGACGTCAAATCGATCGGTGCACCGGTAAACAGTATCACTGCTTGTCCCGCGCTGGGACTGGGCGGTACAGACCAGAACTCCTGTTTTGGCGGCTCGAACGGCCCGGGTTTCGGCTGGGATGACATGACCGTCTATAAACTCGGCTACCAATGGGAAACCAGCCACGGCTGGACATGGCGTGTGGGTTACAGCCATGGTAACAACCCGGTCAAGCAGACGACACTGAGTATCCTGGCGCCGGGTGTGATCGAGGATCACTTCACCTTTGGTTTTACCAAGAAAATGAGTAATACCAGTGAAGTAAATTTCGCGGCGATGTATGCGCCGGAAAGCAGTATCCGCAGAACCTCTGCGATTGGTTTTCCCGATGATGTGGAATTGAAAATGTACCAGTTCGAGCTCGAACTCAGCTACTCGAAACGGTTTTAATGTTTTTCATTGTTTACGCTTTCTATACAGTAACTTTCAACACAGCAAGGTAATTGAATATGACAGACAAGAAGTTGGCAATCATTGCCACCAAGGGGACGCTGGATTGGGCCTATCCACCCTTTATCCTGGCATCGACGGCCGCAGCACTTGGGTATGATACACAGATCTTTTTTACCTTCTACGGATTGCAGCTGCTGAAGAAGGACGTATCGCTGAAAGTGACTTCGTTGGGAAATCCCGGCATGCCGATGCCGATGGCAATGGACAAATGGTTCCCGGTGTCATTGCAGGCATTGCCGGGGATGGAATCGATGATGACGGCAATGATGAAAAGCAAAATGAAGAAAAAGGGTGTACCTAGTATCGAGGAGTTGCGTGGCATGTGCCTGGAGTCTGATGTCAAATTGATCGCCTGCCAGATGACAGTCGACCTGTTCGATATGAAGACCGAACAGTTGATCGACGATATCGATTATGCCGGGGCGACTACTTTCTTTGAATTTGCCGGCGAGTCCGATGTGAACCTGTTTATCTGATTATTGCTTTTATGACACACTAGGTCTTGTGAGCAGGCCTGGCCTCATCTTTGGGCCAGGCTTTTTTTTACCGTGCATCAGGACGATTTTCCCCATACGGCATATTTTATTGGTGGTCTATAATGTTTCCGTGTCGCAGTGCCTTTGCTGTGCAACCGATGCTCTGCACTGAGTCATTCGTCGTCAGGTTCTTCCCAGTTGAGCCCGTCGACGATCACCCACCCCCGCCTGGTCTTGATGTTATTGCTGAGCCTCAGCATGTATTCTTTTTTTCCCTGCTTGAAGACGATATAGATGTGCTGTGAGGGAACGGACCCGAGATCGTAAACCTGGTCTTCTGGCCCAATTTTTATTTTTACGAACTTGGTTTTTTTCCAGTCGACGCCTTTCTTGATACCTTCAGCGAGTATATTGCGGAAATTTTTCTCCAGTTTTTTGTGCAGGCGCGAAACATGGCTTTTGATGTTTTGACGGACAGTGAAATAACGCTGCTTCTTTTGCTTCGAATAGCTCTTGAACAGTTTGCTGTGTTCCAGTTCATTCAGGACGTCCAGTGTCTCATCGGTGGTGAGCAGGTATTTGCTGTAGCCCTTGAAATTGTTGTTTTTCAGATAGTTGAAGGCAACGTGTGCGAGTCCTTCCTGGGTGGCATTCTTGCCACAGGACGTCAGAAGGAGCAGGGTAAGAACAAGGAGAATCGATGAGTGGATGCTGTGTCTGTTTCGCATGGTCTTGTTACCTGTCAGTTCGATGCTGCTGTCTCTGTCAAAGTAAAATAAATGCCGGTTAGAACAGGAACAGGGCTGCCATCCCCAGGAATGAAACGTAGCCGACGATATCAGTGATCGTGGTCACGACCACCGAGCCGGCAATCGCCGGATCGATGCCGAGTTTTTTCATTCCAAAAGGGATAAAAAACCCAACTACTGAAGCGCACAATAAGTTGATCAACAGTGCCAGGCCGATAAACAGGCCGATACGCCATTGGCCAAACCCCACGATCGCAATGGCGGCGACCAGCAGGGCCCAGACCACGCCGTTCAATACACTGATCGCGATCTCCTTCAGTACCAGCCAGCGCGCATTGGACTTGGCGATCTGCCCAAGCGCCAGGCCGCGAATCACCAGTGTCAACGTCTGCGTGCCGGCAATTCCCCCCATGCTGGCCGGAATCGGCATCAGGATGGCCAGCGCGACCTCTTTGTCGAGTACCTCTTTGAAAAATCCCAGCGCATAGACTGCGAGCAGCACGGTAAGCAGGTTGGTGCCGAGCCATACCCCGCGATTCTTCGCGCTGGTAATGACAGGCGCAAACATGTCCTTGTTTTCGTCCAGGCCGGCCATACTCATCAGTGAATGGTCTGCTTCGTCGCGGATGACATCGACCACGTCATCGATAGTGATCCGGCCCAGCAGCTTGTTGTTCTCGTCGACCACGGGTGCAGACACAAGGTCTCTTTTTTCGAAAAGATTGGCCACCTCTGTCGAGCTTGCTGTCGCCGGCACCGGTTCGATTTCATGGTCCATGACCTCAGAGACCGTCAGGCCCGGGTCACTGGTCAGCAGGGTCGACAGCGGCAGGGTGCCCAGATACTGATCGAACCTGTTGACCACGATCAGCTTGTCGGTCATGTCTGGCAGCTTGCCCAGCAGTTGCAGGTAGCGGTGCACCAGTTCCAGCGTGACATCTGCACGGACGGTGACGGTGTCGGTGTTCATCAGCCCGCCGGCACTGTCTTCCGGATAGGAAAGCACTGCTTCGAGACGCTGCCTGTTTTGCTCGTCCATCGACCGGAGCACTTGTTGTTTTACGACTTCGGGCAGGTCGGTGAGAATGTCGGCAAGGTCGTCGACATCCATTTGTTCGACGGCAACGACCAGTTCAGAAGGTTCCATCTGCCGTATCAGGCTGCTGCGAACCTCGTCGTTGACATGCAGTAAGACTTCGCCTTCATTTTCAGAGCTGACCAGGCTCCAGGCAACCTGGCGTTCCGCCGGCGGCAGTGAGGCCAGTAATTGTGCGATTTCAGCGCCATGCAGGCCGTTCAGCATTTTCCATATCTGCTGGCGGGTTCCTTCTCCCAGTGCCTTGGTCAACGCGTTCAGGCGCAGCTCTGGTGCTGTTTTCTGCTTTGCTGTCATGTCAGTTGGACTGCCGGTTGAGCATCTCGACGTGGTCTACGATCCGCGCCGTTGTGTCCAGGCTGGTCAGTGCCTCGCTCTTGGCCTGCAGTGCGTCGAAATCGGAATTTGCGATGACGTCCTTGACCTCGAGAATGCTGTGGGCCTGCATGCTGAAATTACGCAGGCCCATGCTCAACAGCAGACGTGTCAGTCTTGGGTCTCCAGCCATTTCACCACACATCGTAACAGGCTTCCGGTGCTTGCGGCCAGCCTGGATGACCTCATGTACCAGGCGCAGGATCGCCGGGTGCAAGGGGTCATACAGGTAGTTGATGGTATCGTCGGTGCGATCGATTGCCAAGGTGTATTGTATCAGATCATTGGTTCCCACGGACAAGAAATCCAGGTGCGTGATGTACTGCCGGGCACACAGTGCGGCGGCGGGGACTTCGATCATGCCCCCGATCTCGATGTTTTGGTCGAACCGGATTTGTTGTGCGTCCAGCTCGGATTTGAGCGTAGCGAGAAAGTTTTTGAACTGCAGGATTTCATGCAGCGTGGAGATCATCGGCAACATGATTTTGACCGGACCATAGTGTGATGCACGAAGAATGGCGCGCAGGTGCGGCGTGAACAGTTCCAGGTCCTGTAGACACAGACGTATACCACGCAGGCTCAGTGCCGGGTTGGCCGGCGCCTCCTGTCCAAGGCTGGTGGCGTGCTGTTTGTCCATGCCCAGGTCGAGTGTGCGGATGGTCAGCGGCTTTCCCTTCAGCAGGCGCAGCGCTGTCGTATAGTTGTCGAGCTGCAGCTCTTCGGAAGGCAGTTCGTCACTTTGCAGGTATAACAGTTCCGTACGATACAAGCCGACCCCATCGATCCCCAGTTCCAGTGCCGCTTCGATGTCTTCCAACTGCTCGATGTTGGCCTGCAAGGTGATCCGGTGCTGGTCGCGGGTGACGGCGGGACGTCCTTTGAGTTTCTGCAGGCCTGCCAGTCTTTCTTTGTGCCGGCGGCCCAAGGTGTCGTAGTGTTCGATCGTGGTCTTGTCGGCATCGAACAGGATGCAGCCGGACTCGCCGTCGAGAATCGTGGTCTCGCCTTGCCGGATCAATTCGAAGCACTGACGTCCGCCGACGACAGCGGGTATACCCAGGCTGCGCGCCATGATCGAGGTGTGAGACAGCGGCCCTCCGGAGGTGCTGATGATTCCCGCTACATGCTGGTCGTGCAGGACCACGATTTCCGCGGGGCTCAGTTCATGGGCAATGACGATCGTGTTCGCAAGACTGTTTTGCAACGGCGTATCGTCTCCGGCAGCGAACACGAGGTTGCGCAGTACCTGGCTGCTGATATGGTAGATATCGTCTTTGCGGCTGCGGAGATAGTCGTCCTCCATGTGTTCGAAGATCTTGACCAGTGCATCACGCTGTTGGAGCAGCGCCCATTCCGCGTTGCACTGTTGGGCCTGGATCAATGCCAGTACATCCTGTACGAAGGCTGTGTCGTTGAGCATCAGCACGTGCGTGTTGATGATGGACCGGACATTGGATTCCAGGGAATGATCGGTACGGTCGCGAAGCTGCTCGAGCTGTGCCACGGCCATGGCAATGGCCCGCCGGTAACGGTCGATCTCCTGCTCGATTTGATCCTCGGCGAGAGATTTCTTTACTATATCGAATTGATTCCGTCCACGGATATATGCTTGGCCGATTGCGATGCCGCGCGATACGCCTATGCCATGGATGGAGACAGTCATCGTCTGCTATTCTTTCTCGCCGAATTTGTTGTTGATCAGCTCGATGATGCTCTGCAGTGCTTCGTGTTCATCGGCACCATCGGCGATCAGCTCGATTTTCGAACCCTGGCCGGCCGCCAGCATCATCACGCCCATGATGCTTTTCCCGTTGATTTTTTTGCCGCGGAATTGTAGAGCGATGTCGGCGTTGAAGTTGGCAGCCGTGGTGACCAGCTTGGCGGCCGCGCGGGCATGCAGGCCGAGCTTGTTGACGATCTCTACTTCCTGAGAAACCATTTCAGCGCTACCTGTTCCGGGCCGATGCATGGAGGAGGATACCATCCCGGCCACCGCTTTTTGCCTTGTCGGCCAGTTGCGGCAGGGGTAGATCCGGATAATTGAAGACGCGGATAAGCATGGGCAGGTTGATGCCGGAGACTGCCGCCATGTTGGGCTGTTGCAGCAGTGTCATGGCGATATTGCTTGGAGTCGAGCCATAGACATCGGACAGGATCAGTACGCCGTCCCCCTGGTCGATCTGCCGTGCCAATGACAGCGCTTTGTCGATGAGTGTGTCGGTGTTGCAGTCCAGGCCCACCTCCAGGGTATGTGCTTCGAGCGGGCGTGAGTTCAGCATCGAATAGGCGGCCTCGACCAGTGTCTTGCCTATGTTCTGATGGGTAATGATCAGTAAACCAACGGTCATCAGAGTTCCCTGTGTCGTGTTATTATGTTGCCGATTCTATCACTAAAATGACTGGCCAGGGTATTGACCAGATACACAGAGCGGTGCTGGCCGCCGGTACAGCCGATCGCGACATTCAGGTAGGTCCTGCTGGATTTGCGGTAGTGTGGGATCCAGGTGCTCAGAAAGTCGATCAGCTGACGGCGCATCAGCCGGACCTCCTGGTGTTGCTCGAGAAAGTCGATCACGGCCTTGTCGGTGCCGGTCAGGTGGCGCAGGTTCGTATCCCAGTGTGGATTGGGCAGGCAGCGCACGTCGAATACCAGGTCGGCGTCGACGGGTACGCCATACTTGAAGCCGAAAGAGAGGAACTGGATCGACATCTCTTTGCTTTGCTCAGGGTCCAGCCTTTCGCGTACCAGGTCACGCAGCTGGTGGACATTGGTGCGCGAGGTGTCGACCAGAAAATCCGCCTGCTGCATCAGTGGTTTCAACAGCTCCTGTTCCAGCCGTAAGGCTTCGAGCAAAGGGGTCGTGTCACGTGTCAATGGATGTTTGCGGCGCGTCAGTTGAAAACGCTGCAACAGCGTGGTTTCATCGGCATACAGAAAAAAAATCCGGTGCAGGACATCGTTTTGCTTGAGCCGCGCCAGGACTGCAGGCAGCTTCTGTAACTCGGCCGCGCTGCTGCGGGCATCGATACCGACTGCGACATGAGACTTGTCTCTGCCCCAGTCGCCCGGGATCTGTTCGGCCAGATGCATGAGCAGCGCGACAGGAAGGTTGTCGATACAGTAATAGTCCAGGTCTTCGAGGGTATGCAGGGCGACACTCTTTCCAGAGCCGGACAGTCCGGTGACGATAACGAGCTTCATTCCTGGCCGGCCTTGTTGGATTCCATGTGTCTGTGCTGGCGTTTGACGAATTCGGCGGCGGCGTTGTAGCCCTTCATACGCAGCAGGTAGTTGCGCACTGCCGTTTCGACCAGGACGGCCAGGTTTCTGCCCGGGGCGACAGGCAGGGTGATGCAGTCGATTTCAACGCCCAACAGCTTGTTTTTCTCGATATTTCCATAGACTCTGTGTGTTGCGTCGATATCCTGGTAAGGCGTTTGCTGCAGGTGGATGATCAGGGTCAGCTGCTTGGAGTCTTTGATCGAGTTGTCGCCGAACATCGCGCGTATATTCATGATTCCAAGCCCCCGGACTTCGAGAAACTCATACAGCGTTGGCGGTGATTTTCCTTCCAGTGTGGACGAGGAGATTTTGACGAACTCTGGAGAATCGTCGGCCACCAGGCTGTGCCCGCGGCTGATCAGCTCCAGTGCCAGTTCACTTTTACCGACATTGTGGGTGCCTGTCAAGAGTACACCGATCCCGAGTACATCCATCAGGACCCCATGTACATGCTCGTGCTTTTGTGTACAGCGTACGCTGTAGGTATTGATTTCTTCGATCAATGCCGACGCAGGCAGCGACGAGGTATAGCACGGCTTATCACCCCTGCAAAGCTTGTCCAGCAGGTCGTTCGGCGGTACGTCGTTCGATGGTCCCTGGCTGTCGCTGAGAATGATCAGCCTGATCTTGCTCGACAACAGTTCAGACAGCATCGCGTTGGATTGCGTGGCGGGCAATTGATGCAGGTAGTCCAGCTGGGCGCTGCTGACGATCGTGACCGGGTGAGGGAGTGCCGGGTTGAACAATCCGGCCGTCGATGTCTCCGCCGGCGCGGTTTCCACTGGCAGTTCCAAGCCTGCAGGATCGGGGTCCGTATTCAGGGAATGCAGGTCCAGCTTGCTGCCCAATGTCCGTATCAGCGCGTTGAGTGTAATCTGGCCGGACATCTGTACACCGCTTACGGGTTTGCAGGCCAGCAGAATGCAGTGCAGTGCTTACTCATGGCTGGCCAGGCTTTCTGATGCGGCTGACCTTGAGAATGCGCTGGTAAACTGTTGGTAGATCTGGTTCGGGTCATCACATTTACGCAGTTGCAAACGGAATTTGTCGTCGTTGAAGATTTCTGCAAGCTCGGAAATGATCTTTAAATGATCCTCAGTAAAGTGCTCAGGTACCAGTAACGCATAGAGCAGATCCACGGGTTCATTGTCGATCGCATCGTATTCGATTCCCTGTTTCAGCTTGATGAAGGCCCCGATCGCGTGTTCGCGGCCGTGCAGCCTGCCATGGGGCAGGGCAACACCATGACCAAGCCCGGTGCTGCCAAGCCGTTCGCGGTCCAGCAGGCTGTCAAAGATCTCTTCCGGTGTCAGGTTGGGCGAACTTGCCGCGATCAGTTTACTCAGTTGCTCCAGTGCCTTCTTTTTACTGGTGACGGCTGCATCACAGGCGATACGGTCAGGTTTGATTAAGCTACTAATGTCCATGTCAAAATGCCTACTTCATTCACAGGAGAGTCCTGACGAATGCTTATTATCCGGCCAGGGCTATCGTCTGTGGTGATTTGTCAGTTTTTCTTTATGCTTTATAACCTGTCTGTCGAGTTTGTCAATAAGTCCGTCTATCGCCGCGTACATATCTTCTTCGGTCGAATGCGCGTGCAACTTGCCGCCGCCGATATTGTAAAGGGTCGCTTCCGCCTTATGCTGCAGTTTTTCCACGCTCAATATGACATGGACATCGGTGACGTGATCGAAGTGGCGCTCGAGACGCTCGAATTTATCGTTTACATATTCACGCATTGGTGTAGTGATATCCAGATGATGTCCGGTTAGATTGATTTGCATTATTGACTCCTATTTTGTTGCAAACAATGTTGGCTGAATTCTGTTTGTTTTTATTGGACCTTGGTTAATCTTTTGCGTTCGTTAGAGGGAGGAATCATCATTGCCTCTCTGTATTTTGCGACCGTTCTACGTGCAACCTTGATGCCCTGCTTCATCAACAGTTCTGCAATCTTGCTGTCGCTCAATGGTTTCCCCGGGTTTTCTGCGGACAGGAATTTCTTGATGATAGCCCGGATCGCGGTGGCTGAACATTCTCCGCCGTCCGTGGTGCCGACGTGGCTGGAAAAGAAGTATTTGAATTCGTAGATTCCACGCGGAGTATGCATGTATTTTTGCGTGGTGACCCTGGAAACAGTGGATTCGTGCATGCCGACCGCTTCGGCGACGTCACGCAGGACCAGTGGCTTCATCGCCTCGTCCCCGTACTCCAGGAACGCGCGTTGGCGCTCGACGATACAGCTTGCTACTTTCAGCAGGGTCTCATTTCTGCTCTGCAGGCTTTTCAGGAACCACCTGGCTTCCTGCAGGTGGTTTTTCAGGTAAGTATTGTCATCGCTGGCATCAGCCCGTTTGATCAGGCTCGCGTACTGGTGATTGATTCGTAACTTGGGGAGAGTATCCGGGTTCAGTTCCACGCGCCAGCGACCCCCGATTTTTTTTACCACGACATCCGGAATGATATACTCCGGTTCTTTATTAGTTATTTGGGCGCCTGGTTTCGGATTCAAGGACTGAATCAACTTTATCATTTCCTTGAGTTCATCCTCGCTGACCTTCATCTGCCTGGAGATACTGCCAAACTCGCGATTAGCGAGCGTTGACAGGTGGGTCTTGACCAATTCCATGGTTTTTTCACGGTAAGGGGTGTCTGGATTGAGCTGCCGCAGTTGTGCCAGCAGGCATTCGGACAGGTCACGCGCGGCGACACCGACCGGGTCGAAACACTGTATGCGTAACAGCACGGACTCGATATCCTCGAGCGTGATTTCCAGTTCTTTCTCAAAGCCTTGCTGAATGTCTTCGAGGCTGCTTCCCAGGTAGCCATCGTCGTTGATTGAATCGATCAGCGCAATGGCAATGTATTTTTCGGTGCCTTCGATCTGTGACATCTCCAGCTGCCATGTCAGGTGTTCCTGCAGGCTGCGGCCGCCGGTTTGCGCTGGTTCGAGGTAGTCGCGATCCGATTCCTTAGGCTGGGAATAGCTGGTGCTGCCGTCAAAAACGTCTTCCCAGACACTGTCGACAGGCAATTCATCGGGAATTTCATTTTTATTCAGTTTCTCATCAGACAGTTCAGTGGATGATGTCAGCTTGGCCGTCTCTTCGGTATTGTTCGCGGTGCCGTCCTCTTGTTCATTGTTGATTGCTTTACCATCAGTGCCCGCCGGGTCTTCCTGCAGGTCTTCAGCCATCTCCAACATCAGGTTGGATTCGAGTGCAGATTGAATTTCAAGCTTGAGTTCCAGCGTCGACAACTGCAGCAGGCGGATCGCCTGTTGCAGCTGTGGTGTCATTGTCAGGTTCTGGCCAAGTCGAAGCTGTATCGATTGTTTCATTTTTGTCTTTACAGGTGATTGATGGTTTGCACTTCCTGTTTTGTTATTTTAGTGCATTTACTGTGCCATTGCAGTGACTATTTTTTGCGGCCTTGGTGGAGGGGAGTTATAAATATATGATATATTTAGATAATTTATGGCTCCCGGATACCCGGTGGCTGACAGCGGTCTTGTCCGGGCCGTGGGTTTGTCAGAGCCTGAACCCCTCTCCGAGGTAGACCTCCCTTACTTTCTGATTGCTAAGTATATTTTTCGGGGTGCCGCAGGAGATGATTTCGCCGTTGTTGACTATATAAGCGCGGGCACAGATGTCCAGCGTCTCACGCACATTGTGGTCAGTGATCAAGACGCCAATATTCCGTTGCGATAGATGCTGGATGATACGCTTGATGTCATCGATCGCGATAGGGTCTACGCCGGCAAAGGGTTCATCGAGCAGGATAAACTGCGGTTCTACCGCCAGTGCACGAGCGATTTCGACACGCCGCCGTTCGCCGCCGGACAGGCTGATCCCCAGGTTATTGCGCAGGTGGTCTATGTTCAGGTCTTCAAGCAGCCGGTTGAGCGCTGCGCGGCGTTTACTGGTGGACAGCTTTCTGTTTTCCAGTACGGCGAGAATGTTTTCGGCAACGGTCAGCTTTCTGAAAATGGAAGGTTCCTGTGGCAGATAGCCAAGCCCGACTCTGGCGCGGGCATGCACCGGGTAGTCGGTAATATCGACATTGTTGAGTACGATTTTGCCACCGTCATTTTTGATCAGGCCGACGATCATGTAAAAGCAGGTGGTTTTACCTGCGCCGTTGGGTCCGAGCAGGCCGACCACCTCTCCCGGGCCGACATGTAACGAAATATTGTTGACGACTTTACGTTTCTTGTATTGCTTTGACAGCTTTGACGCGATCAGTGCTTTCAGCGTAGTCTTGGTTTGTAACTTGTTTTTTCTGGATTTTATGGCCATGAACGGATTACGGTTTCGTTTTCCCTGGTTTTTTGTCTTTTGCTTCGATGGTGATGTTCACCCGGTTACCCTTCGTCTGCCTGGCACCGGCCAGGATTCTGTCCGTTTTGAGGTTATAGAGTATCTTCCCGCTCTTGAATACATTACCCCCTTGTGACAGGCTCGCCTGGCGTTTCAGGACCAGCAGGCTGCGGTTGGCGAAATATTCCATGCGCCTGGCCTGGGCACGCACATCCTGATCTTTGTTGTCCGGGCGCTGTTTGTAGGTCGCCGGCCTGCCTTCGGCAACGATCTTCATCAGCTTGTGTTCGGTATTGTGTGTCACCCAAAGAATGTCTGCGGTGATTTTCATCGATCCCTGGACGATGACGACATTGCCCCGGTAGGTGCTGATACCGGTCTTATCGTTGATTTCCACACTGTTGGCGCGGATGTTCATCGGTTTCGTGATGTCCGACTCCAGCGCTGGCGACGGTGCACTGACTCCGGCTGATAGTAACAGGAGCAGTCTGACAGCCACTGAGCGCAGACGGTTGTTTTTACTGTTTCGAGGGTACATAACGACCTTTGGTCTTGTTGAGTAGTTTTATGTTGCTTTTGTTCAGGTTGGCCTTCAGGCCTTCCCCCAGTATTTTATTCTGCCCGGTGGTATATTCTACGAAATTCTCTGTATGGATTGTATTGGTTTTCGGCGAAAAATGGATATCCCGGGTGACGATGGAAACCGGGGGTTTATTGCCGAACGCGTCGCGAAACAGGGTCACCTCGCCATACAGGCTGATGTTGTTGCCGCCGGAGTCGATACGTCCCGTTTGAGAGCGTACTTTCCATTCCGGGCCGTCATGCCTGGTGTAGAATTTCATCTGTGGCTCGATCAGGTCGGCATGGTCGTCCGAGGCGTAATGGTTCATCAGCTTTGCCGACAACTGGAATTTTGGATTGCCGCCTTCATCGGTGCCTTGTACCACGAATTCCTTGATGTAGTAATCAGGCAGCGACTTGGAGTGCACCTGCTCTACAAAACGGCTTTTCTGCTCGATCACCTCGTTGAGCCAGATGCTGAACGCGATGCCTGCCGCGAGAAAGAGAATGCCGATCAGTTTTGCTTTCATGTTCAGCCGCTTTGCCCGTTACTGCAGGTAAGCGTCCAGCTGTGTGCGTAACGTGCCCTGCGCGTCCATGATCAGTTCACACACGTCGCGTGCCGCGCCGTGGCCGCCGATACTGGGGGTGATCCAGTGTGCATGTGCCTTGACCTCCTGGTGTGCGTTCTGGACGGCGATCGCGAATCCCACCCGGATCATTGCCGGGAGGTCGACGACATCGTCACCCACGTAGGCAGCCTCTTGTGCGCTGACGTCAAGACTGGTCAGAAGATGCTCGAGCGCTTCTCTTTTGTCGTGTTGTCCCTGGTAGACATGCTTGATACCCAGGTCGCGGACACGATGCCTGACTACTTCGGAGGTTCTGCCGGTGATGATGGCGATCGTCACACCGCTGTGTTGCAGCATTTTCATGCCGTGTCCGTCACGCGAATTGAAGGCCTTGTATTCCTGGCCGTCGTCGCCGATGAAAAGACTGCCATCGGTCAGTACACCGTCGACATCGAAAATCACCAGTTTGGTCTGTTTTGCTTTTTGCTGCACGTCTTGCATCGAATCTTGATTCCTGAATAGTTGCACATACCCACCCATGTGCCCTGGGTCTTGCTGGCTGGAAACAGTACCGGCGCGCTGTATGCCGCCGCGGCAGTCATACGACGCCGGCCCTCAGCAGGTCATGCATGTTCAATGCACCCAGGACCTTGTTGTCCTCGTCAGTGACGACCAGTGCGTTGATTTTCTCTGAATCCATGATCTGCAGTGCTTCTGCCGCCAGCGTCGAGCGCGCGATGGTATGACAGTTCCTGGTCATCACGTCGTTGATGCATGTATTGTAGAGATCGACTCCCTTTTTGAAAGTACGGCGCAGGTCACCGTCTGTAAAGATGCCCATCAGTTGAAACCGGTCGTTGACGATCGTGGTCATGCCCATGCCTTTTCGGCTCATTTCAAGCAACGCTTCTTCGAGGCTGGCGCTGTCCGCTACTGCCGGAATCCTGTCGCCGGTGTGCATGACATCGTCGATCAGCAGCAGCAGGCGCCGGCCGAGGCTGCCGCCCGGGTGCGAGCGTGCGAAGTCCTGTTCGGTAAAGCCGCGTGCTTCGAGCAGCGCG
>JALUUZ010000145.1 GCA_027021095.1 Gammaproteobacteria bacterium | reverse complement strand
CCTGACAGCACCGCATTTTGCGGCGCTGGCTCATTCGCAGCGGCGCTACACAATCATCGCCAGCTTTTCGGCAACCTTGTACGGCGATATCGTCGTGGCTGGGAGTTCGCGCTACCTGAGCCTGGAAGACCTGCGTGGCAAGACCCTGGCGGTACCGGATTACCTGGCCATCATCACGCTGCTTGGAGAAAAGAAGTTCCGGCAGCATAAGATCATTACCAGCGAAACCGGTAGTATCCGTTACAATCGCTCGCACAACAACGCGTTGATGTCTGTGGTCGAGGGCAAGGCCGATGTGGCAGTGGTCGTCGGCGGCCTGGCGAAAAAGATCGAAACTGCAGCAGCGCGGCCGGGCCTGTTCCGTTATCTCGGCAGAACCGAAAGTTCGCCGCATATCATGTTTCTGGCCAGCAATGCGCTGCCGGCGGCGCAGCGGCGGCAGATCGCACAGGCGCTGATCAGCCTTAACAGCACCGCAGCAGGCAGGCGCTTCCTGGCCCGGCTGGGTTGGGGCAGACTGCGTTATCCTGATGCAGACGACCTTGAGTATATCGCCAGGTTTCTGCCATTGTTAAGACAGCGGTTGAGTCCATGACCCGGCTGAAGATTCTGTTCAATTCGCTTCGGTTCAAGCTGGTCATCGCGACGGTCGTGGTCGAGGTGACCATGCTGACGATCCTGGTTTGGAACAGCAGCCGGTTGATCAACAAGAACCTGGCGATTCAGACTGTCGGCCATATCCAGGAGATGCGCCCGCTGCTCAACGCCAGTATCGCCAGCCTGTTGCTGCAGGAGGATTACGCCCGGCTGGCCGAGGTGCTCGAACAGGTGGTCAATAAAGAAAACCTGCGTTATATCGCCGTCGAGGATGCGTCGAACAAGCTGTTCATCGAGCGTGGTTCCCGCTTTCATCGAGACACGCCGGCCGGGCCTGGAAACACGCAGACCCTCGAGCAACACCTGTTGAGCGGCAGTGGCAGACAGCCCTACACTTTTTCGATGCCGCTCAAGATCCAGGGGCGTACCATCGGCAAGATTATCTTTCAGTATGAGACCAAGTTGATCTCCAGTGCGATCAGGCAGGTACGCCAGCAGGGGATGACGGTTGCGATGCTCGAGATCGGTTTCAGCGTGCTGTTGCTGCTGTTGATCGGTGCGACGCTGACACGGCACCTGCAGGAACTGACCAAGGCCGTCAAGCTGATTCCGGCCACCAGGAAGTTCAGTCTTGATATTCATTCCAACGATGAGGTCGGTGATCTCTGCAGTGCATTCAGACAGATGACGATGGAATTGAACCGGCGCGACAAGGAACGCGAAGAGCTGCTGCGGGAGCTTTCCGAGCGCGAACAGAACCTGAGAACCTTGACCGAGAATGCACACGACGGGATACTGGTGAACCTCGACGGCAAGCATGTATTTGCCAACAAGTATATTGCAGACATGCTTGGCTATACGGTGGAGGAGATGAAAAACACCGGGATCAGGGACCTGGTGCATCCGGACGAGTGCCAGAAGGTGCTCGACCGTTTCAAGGCGCGTATGGATGACAAAAGGCCGCAGAGCCACTACGAGACTTTGTTCGTGTCCAAGGACGGCGAGTCGATCCCGGTGGAAATCACCGCTGCCAAGACCTTGTGGCATGGCAGGCCGGCGGGAATGGTCATCGTGCGTGATATCACCCGGCGCAAGGAGTTCGAAAAACAGCTGCGTGCACACCAGGAGCACTTGGAGGAGCTGGTCAAGTACCGGACCCGTGAGCTGGAGCAGACGAACAAGGAACTGGAGGCCTTCAGCTATTCGGTATCGCATGATCTGCGCGCGCCGTTGCGCGGGATCGGTGGATTCAGCCAGTTGCTGATCGACGAGTACACGCAGCAACTCGACAGCGAGGGACAGGATTACCTGAACCGTGTGCATAGCGCAGCGATCCACATGTCGAGGCTGATCGATGATTTATTGCAGTTGTCGAAGATCACCAAGCTCGAGATGCAGGTCAGGCCGGTTGATTTGTCGGCACTGGCACAGTCGGTCGTTGCGCGCCAGCGCGAAAAGGAACCAACGCGCGAGGTCGAGGTAACTATTCAGTCGGGAATGCAGGCGCAGGGTGACCCGAACCTGCTCGAGATCGCGCTGCACAACCTGGTCGACAATGCCTGGAAATACACCCAGCATGTCAAGCATCCGCGGATCGAGATCGGCAGCAGCCTCAAGGACGGCAGCGAGACATTCTTCGTGCGTGACAACGGTGCCGGTTTCAACATGGAGTATGCAGAAAAGCTGTTTGGGCCGTTCCAGCGCCTGCACAGCCCGCAGGAGTTCGAAGGCACCGGCATCGGCCTGGCGACAGTCGCACGTATCGTTCAGCGCCACCGTGGGAAAATCTGGGCCAGCGCTGAAAAGGACAAAGGTGCGACATTTTATTTTACCCTTGGATAACCTGTCTTTATCGGCGTGGGACTGAATTCACCGGCGGCCTGTCAGGCAGGAGACGGTAATACTTTCCCGCTTGCGTGTTTGCCTCTATAATACCTTACTTGTTTATTCAGGAATGGCTGCGTGCAGCAGGTGTTCAGTGGCAGGTCTAACAAGGTAGCTGGTGTTTTATGAAAACCACGATACAGTCTTTTGTCCCCCCGGTGCGTACATTGATGGGGCCGGGTCCTTCCGATGTGCATCCAAGAATTTCTGCGGCGATGGCACGGCCGACGATCGGTCATCTCGACCCTAAGTTCGTGGCGATGATGGATGAGGTCAAGCAGTTGTTGCAATACGCGTTTCAAACCGAAAACGCATTGACCATCCCTGTTTCCGCCCCCGGTTCGGCCGGCATGGAGACCTGTTTCGTCAATCTCGTCGAGCCTGGAGACAAGGTGATCGTGTGTAAGAACGGTGTGTTCGGTGGACGGATGCAGGAAAACGTCGAGCGTGCCGGTGGCAGCGCGGTCATCGTCGAAGACGACTGGGGGGAGCCTGTCGACCCGGAAAAACTCGAACAGGCGTTGACCGAGCACCCCGATGCACGCCTAGTCGCGTTCGTGCATGCCGAGACCTCGACCGGCGCCTTGTCCGATGCCGAACGGCTGTGTGCGCTGGCACGGCAGCATGACTGCCTGACGATCGTCGATGCGGTGACTTCACTCGGCGGTGTGCCGGTGTACGTCG
>JALUUZ010000144.1 GCA_027021095.1 Gammaproteobacteria bacterium | reverse complement strand
TGGGCGACAAGGACGGTTTTCGCCATCTGGACGTGACCCTGTCACACCCGATCGGCAATACCGGGGCCAAGGTTCACTTTACCGGGATTCTCGGTGGTGAGGACCGCAACGGTGTCGACCAGGACAATGCATTCGTAGTCGGCATTTCCTACGACTTCGACCTTTGATCATTGCAGGCGGAAAATGGCACCTTCGGGTGCCATTTTTCTACCTGTAGCATTTTATTGATTAATCATCAGGAGCAGGCAAATGAGAAAGTTCTATCGTAAGGCAGGTTTAGTCAGGCTGTTGCTGATTGTAGTGGTGTTCGGTGCGGGCATGCATACCGTCTTTGCTGCGAAGAAAGACACGATCAAAGTCGGTATTCTGCATTCACTTTCCGGCACCATGGCGATCAGCGAAACCTCGTTGAAAGACGTGGCCTTGATGACGATCGAGGAAATCAACAAGAATGGCGGCGTACTTGGCAAACAGCTGGAACCGATCGTCGTCGATCCGGCGTCCAACTGGCCGCTGTTTGCCGAGAAGGCCAAAGAGCTTTTGCTCAAGCACAAGGTCGCCGTGGTGTTTGGCGCCTGGACGTCGGTATCACGCAAGTCGGTACTGCCGGTGTTCGAGAAGAACAACGGACTGCTGTTTTACCCGGTTCAGTATGAAGGGCAGGAGCAGTCGAAGAACGTCTTCTATACCGGCGCGGCGCCCAACCAGCAGGCGATCCCGGCGGTCGAGTACCTGATGAGCAAGGACGGTGGCAGCGCGAAGCGCTTCGTGTTGCTGGGGACGGACTATGTGTACCCACGTACCACCAACAAGATCCTGCGTGCGTTCCTGAAGAAGAAGGGAGTTGCGGAAAAGGATATCATGGAAAAATACACTCCGTTCGGACATTCTGACTATCAAACGATCGTCAAGGATATCAAGAAATTCGCAGCCGGCAAACGTACCGCGGTGATTTCGACGATCAATGGTGATTCCAACGTGCCTTTCTACAAGGAGCTGGCCAACCAGGGAATCAAGGCGACCGATATTCCGGTGATCGCTTTCTCTGTCGGCGAAGAGGAATTGCGCGGCATTGATACCAAGCACCTGGTGGGTCACCTGGCGGCGTGGAATTATTTTATGTCGATGAAGAACAAAACCAACAAGGAGTTCATCAAGAAATGGAAAGCCTATGTCAAGGCCAAGGGCCTCAGCGGTGGTGACAAGCGTGTCACCAATGACCCGATGGAGGCCACTTACATCGGTATCCACATGTGGAAGCAGGCAGTGGAAAAAGCCAAGACGACCGATGTCGACAAGGTGCGTGCGGCGATGTACGGCCAGGAGTTTCGCAGCCCGTCAGGCTACAAGATCGTGATGGACAAGGAAAATCACCATCTGCATAAGCCTGTCGTAATTGGTGAGATCCGTAAAGACGGGCAGTTCGATATCGTCTGGCAGACCAAAGGACCTATTCGTGCGCAGCCCTGGAGTCCCTACATCCCGCGCAAGACTGCCAGCAAGAAATAAGCAATCATAGAGTTCAATGTTACCTGGTCAGCCGTGGCAGACCTCGTTCTGCCACGGTCCGGGCTGGTTTGTAAGCAGTCGATGCAAAAACGCATAATCAAAATCCTGGTGTTTGCACTACTGGCTTTTGTGGTCATGACGGCCATGGCCGGGCAGGAGCAGGTCGCGGCGCCGGAGGCCGGCAGTGCCAAGGTACTGGTCAGAAAGCTGGTGTCGGCCGATCGTACGGAGATACGCGAGGCGATCAAGGCACTGCAGAAGCTGGCCGACCCGAAAACCATCCCGGCGCTGAAGGCGCTTGGTGCGCGCCTGTTGCGTGCCACCCCGGATGGCCGCGTGGTGATCGTCGATGAAGACGAAGAAAACGCGCGTGATGTCTTTACCGGTGCCAAGGTCGAGATCAAAGGGCTTGCGCTGGCCGAGCCCAGGGTGAACAACTCGATCCGGCGTGCGTCCAATACAGCGATTTTCTCTATTCAGCTGCTTGCAAGTGACCGCGGGCTGCGTTACCAGGCCGCGCTGCAGTTATCGAAGGAGTCGGAGCCGCAAACCGAGTTGGAACAGGTGATTCGCAAAGCCTATGTCCGGGAAAAAGATCAGCAGATAAAACGCCTGCTTGCGCTTGCGCTTGCCAGGATCGACTTTGAAAGCAGCGATGTGTCCAGGAAGATCGCGGCGATCAAGGTATTCGAGGAGGCCAGTGAACTTTCGGTCAAGGAAAAGCTGAAGGCGTTGCTGGAAAAGGACAGTAAAGGGCAGTATGCAGAAAAGGATCCGCGTGTCAGGCGGGCGGCGCAAGACGCGCTGTTGTCGCTGCGCCGTGTCGAGTTTATCAGTACCCAGGTCAACAACCTGTTTTTCGGCTTGAGCTATGGCAGCGTGCTGCTGCTGGCGGCGATCGGGTTGGCGATCACCTTCGGCCTGATGGGCGTGATCAATATGGCGCATGGGGAGATGGTGATGCTTGGTGCAGTCACGACCTATACGATTCAGCAGATCTTCCAGGCATATTTCCCTGGCGCCATCGATTATTTTCTGTTGCTTGCTATTCCGTGTGCCTTTGTCGTTTCCGGCCTGGTGGGGATCGGTATCGAACGTACCGTCGTGCGCTACCTGTATGGACGTCCGCTGGATACGCTGCTGGCAACCTGGGGAGTCGGCCTGCTGATCATCCAGGCGGTACGTCTGACTTTCGGTGCACAGAATGTGCCGGTCAAGGTGCCCGACTACCTGGTAGGCAGTACCCAGATGCTGGGCGTAGTCGTTCAGTACAACCGCCTGGCGATCATCGCGTTTTCCATCGTCGTGGTGGCGCTGGTATGGTATATCCTGCGGCGCACTGCGCTGGGTCTGCAGCTGCGTGCGGTGACCCAGAACAGGCAGATGGCGGCGAGTATGGGCATCCCGACCCGCAGTATCGACATGTGGGCCTTCGGTCTTGGTTCGGGGGTTGCCGGGTTGGGCGGGGTGGCTTTGTCGCAGGTCGTCAATGTCGGTCCGGCGATGGGGCAATCGATCATCATCGTGTGTTTCCTGGTGGTGGTGCTTGGCGGTGTCGGCAATCTTGCCGGGACGGTGCTTGGCGCGCTGACGATCGGGGTTGCCAGCAAGTTTATCGAATCGTATTTTGGTGCCAACCTGACGGATTTTATCCTGCTGG
>JALUUZ010000143.1 GCA_027021095.1 Gammaproteobacteria bacterium | reverse complement strand
GAGCTCATTGATCAAGCATACCAACACCATGGCGGCGATGATGATGGAAGCGGCACTGGCGATGCGCACCTACACGGTGACCGAGATCCGTCCACTGCTGCGGCGGCAGATGCGCAAGAAGTTCCTGCCGCAGTCGGTGCCGGCTTATGCGGCCACCAGGATGTTCGGCATGCTGCATAAGAACTATCCAAGCTATATGTACAAGGAAGCGACGATCAACCCGACCAATCCGAAGAACTCGCCGGCGGACTGGGAGCGCGATATCATCAATGATTTCCGTAACAAGCCCGGGCACAAGCAGCTGATCGGCCGGCGCAAGACGCCGCTCGGTGAGATGCTGTACATGGCACGGCCGATCGTGATCAGAAAGAAAGGCTGCCTGGTCTGCCACAGCAGGCCGGCGAAGGCACCGAAAACCCTGCTGGCACTGTATGGCGACAACAACGGGTTCGGCTGGAAGATGAACGAGGTCGTCGGCGCGCAGATCATCTCGGTGCCGATGCCGGCGGCCGCGCAAGCGGCGGACGTCGATGATACCTTCGGCCTGTTGATCGGCGTGTCCGTCGGTATCTTTCTCGGGTTTATGTTGATCCTGAACCTGCTGCTCTACCTGATCGTGATCCGCCCGATCAACAAGATGGCCAGGCTCGCAGACCAGGTCAGCAAAGGCGATATGGACACCCCGGAGTTTTCCGAACAGGGCCGGGACGAAATCGCATCGATGGCCACCTCGTTCAACCGCATGCGCCGCAGCCTGGCGAAGGCAATCACGATGATCGAAGAGCACACCACCGGCCGGTTCAGCTCGTAAGCGTGCGCCGATGATTACACGGCAAGGAAGCATCGTGTGTGGAAGAATGACCGCGTAACGCGATTCGATTTGCCGTGGCGTTGGGACATACAACGCACCCCGCCCCATCGTGACGGTGTGCGAAGCACACCAAAGGATTTACGGTAAAGCAATATCATGTGTGGAAGAATCACCACGCAACACGATTCGATGTGCCTCGGCGTTGGGACATACAACGCACCCCGCTCCATCGTGACGGTGTGCGAAGCACACCAAAGGATTTACGGTAAAGCAATATCGTGTGTGGAAGAATCACCACGCAACACGATTCGATGTGTCTCGGCGTTGGGACATACAACGCACCTCGCTCCACCGTGACGGTGTGCGAAGCACACCAAAGGATTTACGGTAAAGCAATATCGTGTGTGGAAGAATCACCACGCAACACGATTCGATGTGTCTCGGCGTTGGGACATACAACGCACCTCGCTCCACCGTGACGGTGTGCGAAGCACACCAAAGGATTTACGGTAAAGCAATATCATGCACCAAAGTAGGGTGCGTTGTACGCACCACCTTATACACACCACCTTATACACACCACCTTATACGCACCAATGTATGAACAACGATTTGGCATGGAAGAATCATGCATGGAAGAATCATGTGTGCAAGAATAACCGTGTGACGTGATACGATTTGCCGTGGTATTGGTGCGTACAACGCACCCTACCTTGTGTGCGAAACATCCCAACGGATTTGCGGTATGGGAATATCGTGGTGTGGAAGGATGACCACGCAACGCGATTCGATGTGTCTCGGCGTTGGGACATACAACGCACCCCGCCCCGTGACGGTGTGCGAAGCACACCAAAGGGCGCACACCACTGCCGAAAAAACCACCAACAGGACTTGTCGTCAATGTGTTTTTATAGTATATAGTCGGTTGTTCAGGGAGCCTTCCCAGAGTGTCGCAGAGGTCTGTCCGGCATGGCCTACCCGGTATATCACGCCCGCCAGACCAGTTGCCGATAAGGAATGAGGAATCATCGATGTATGCAGGAAAGCGGAAGATGCCGGTCACAGCATTCACCGTGCTCGTGGTGTTGTCGGCCTGCACGGCACAGCCGGTTTGGCAGCAGGATTTTTCCAGGATGGGCGATGACGTCTTTTCACGGTTGATTCGCGAAACCCATTTTGTCTACAAGAACCCGGCCGGGGGCGTGATGCGCGGTCCTGCCGTCTATTTCGATCGCCAGGCTGCGCTTGAACGATCCCGGGCGCTGTGGCCGAAGCAGCGTGTCAACCGTGTGACCCGGCAGTTCAAGAGCCATGGTGGCAACTGTTTTACCGAACGTAAATCCAGGCGGCAGCGATACCTGCGCTGCGAGGTCGAGCGCCACTGGCGGCTGATCGTCCGGGTCGGCACCAGCCGCAGGACCAGTGACGACAGCAGTGATATCGATGCGCCAGGCGCCAGGTTGGAATTCCGCTTCAAGCGGTTGCCGGGACGGATGGTATCCCTGACCGATATAAAGAGCGTCGTGATCAAGAAGGGCAAGCACAGCCGGCAGAAACACTACTATCCTGTGTTGTCGAGGAGCCGGCTGCGAAATTGAATCTGGAGGGACTGAGTGATGGCAGGATACAGCATAGAGGCCAGGTCGGTGCGTATACCCCCGCTCTACCTGGTAGCACACAACTACTGGATATTGCGTGAAGCAGGGACCAAGGGCAGGGACGGGATCATTGCCGAGCTGCATGGTATGGCCTATGACACGCAGAAACAGCGTTTCGTGTCGGTCGGTTACAACGAAAAAAACCACCGCCTGCATGGCCTGCACTCGGTGCACAACTACCGTTACTATTCGGAGCTGTCCAAGGACCTGGTGACCTTTGGCCCGAACGAAGGTTTTTCACTGTACAAGGACGGGCAGAAATCACAAATCGTATTGACCGGCGGTGACGAGGTAAAACAGCGCTGGCTGCAGGCAGTCAAGGCCGCGAAGATGCTGACCGAGAAAAACCTGAAGTACCCGGCACTCGGGATCAAAGGCGCACCGGAAACAGTCATCAACAGCAATTCCGCTTACCGTACCTTCGGTGAGATCATGAGTGTGGATGTGATCAATTTCCGCTGGACCGCAGAACCCGGGCTCAGAAATTCCTTCCTCGACAAAGCGCAGCTGCAGAAGCTGCGCTTCAATGACCCCAAGCGTTGTATCACCACGCCGTTCATCAAGCCCGGCGAAATCTTTCAACCACCGGATTTTCTTAAGCAGCAGTCACCAGCGTACCCACAACAGTCACCGGCACGGCAGCAGAACTACGAAGGCACATCCAAAGACCGCCTGCCGAATGCCTATGAAGTGGCTGCCGCAGTGCAC
>JALUUZ010000142.1 GCA_027021095.1 Gammaproteobacteria bacterium | reverse complement strand
CTTCGGCTATGCCGCAGCAGTCTGGTCATCGTGGAGTACATCACCACCCACATTGTACCTATGTTCCAGTCTGTCATGTGGATCGCCATGGCCACCGGGTCTGTCACATGGTGTTACGCTGCCACTAAAGCAGCGGCAGAGAAGTGGACACACGAAAATTCGCTGTGTCCACTTCCGCAGACTGGGTTACCGTGGCTGTGCCTGTCAAGGAGTGTCAATTTAGTGTCAATTCAGAGTATCAATTCAGGACACACAACAATCGGCGCGAAATAAATCCGGTCAATTTTTGAGGCCAATCCTGGACACACCAAAAGTACACCAAGAAGTCGCTTTTGGGATGCAACCCCTTGGCGAGAAATCGTCCCGGTATTCTGAAAGTGCAGGGTACAGCGTGGTGCCCAAGCCTGTTCAAGGTAGAGATGTTCGGGTGTCCCATATTTCCCCCAAGCCTATTCAAGGTAGAGATTTTCGTGTGTCCCCTATTTCCTTTAGTCAGATTCTGCTTTGGCTAACCACTGAGTTTGTCTGGCGCTTTTGAGCAGGATGACTTTGCGGGTCATGGTCTGGTTTTTGCGGCCTACGTTACGGTAGATATGTACGAGGGCCGTGGTGCGCAGTGATGCGCGGTTGGAGTTGTTGGAAAAATAGTCCAGTCCGATACGGTAGGCTCCAGGTTGTGCTTTGCGGATCGTATAGATCTCCGGGCCGAATCCCTGGGTGATATCCGCCGACAGGCGGCCGCCTTTGTCAGACAAGTTGTTGGAATAATAGACTTCCTCGCCATGCGGTTCGATGACATGCAGGTCAATGTCAGTACTGTCGGTGTTCCACTCAATACTGATCAGCAGGTCTGGGTTTTGTCCGCTTGTGCGTAATGAATCGAGGCGTGCGCCGGCATAGGCGCGCAGGATTCCAGGGCGGTGTGCGACGCGTTGCAAGAGCTGTTGGTACTCGATCTTGGCCAGCAGGCTGAACTGGGAATAGGCCGAATTCCATTTGCCATTGAGAACGATTTCGTAATAGAGCGCGGCCAGCTCACGATGACCAGCCTCGGCCAATACGCGCGCGATGGTCAGGTAGGTCTGCGGTTCATAGGGGCGTTTGTCGGCCAGCTTCTGCAGCAGGTAGAAGGTATCCCGGCGCCGGTTGTGCTTTAGTGCATAATAACTCAGCATACGTAATACTTTGATATCACCCGGGTTGGCGTGTACCAGGTTGCTCAGCACCGTAAAGCCGGATGAGTTCAGTTCCTGGCGCCGCTCGTATTCCTGCAGTGTGCGTTCGAAACTGACATGTCCGGATCTTAGTGCGTGCCGGTAAGCGGCCGGCAATGCAGTCAGCAACACCGGTGTGGTGCGCGAACCGGTTCGAAAGCGCAGGTTAAAGGTCTTTTCCGGTAAACGCCGGATCGCGGACCGGAGTGGGGCATTCAACGTCAAATGAACACCCTGCGTTTTTTCCAGCCGCTTGAGCAGTGCCAGGAATGCCTGTTTGGCAGAGATGTGTGCCAGGGCCGGTGTTTTTCGGATAGCCGACAAAATCGTTGACGCCATTTCCGTTTTGACCAGGAAGCTGTTCGCCTGTGGTTTGATATGGTAGCGCTGATAGTCTGCTTCGCTGTCGAGCATGAGCAAGGATGCAGAGCGTCCAATGATGCGGAAATGCAGCGCGTAAGCGCTGATTTTATCATCACCTCGTGGCTTCAGGGTTTCCATTTGCTGGACTGCAATCTGGCCGAACAACCTCGGTGCCAGTGTAGACTGTACGATCGTATGCAGGGGCACGGTAATTTTCTTGCGCACACCGCCGGCGGAAATTGATAACACCACGCGGCTGCCCGGTTTCAGCCGGCCCCGGCCGGCGATCGTCAGCTGCTGGCCCGTATAGAGTTCGACCGGGTTGCCTGCGACCAGCAGGTCCGTTCCCCCTTGTAGCGTGATGCGTTCGAGTCGCCAGCTTGCGCTGTGGTAAGCCCGGGCCGCCTTATCGATCCGGCGCTCGTCACTGATCGACAATACGGCACCACCCGTGGTGTTGGCCAGCATCGAGAAGAACGAATTACTTTGCGCAGAAACACTCGTACTGTAGACGAAGAGCTTATTGCGGAAGTGACGCTTGAGCAGCCGCGCCAGTGTGCTGGCCCGGGTTTCGCCCCAGGTAGCCGTGCTGCCGCTGAGTATGAACAGATCCGCTTTGTTTGCGTCTAGCCGTTTGGTGTTGTCGATCAGCGTGAGTTGTAGTGCGTTGCCGAGATCCGAAGCGCCCTCGAGTGCCAGGGTAGCGGCATAGCGCTTGAGCGCAGCACGGTTTGCCGGGTTGTTGGCTACGAAGCGGCGGCGCCAGAAATGACCGTTGATATTATAGAACAGTACGGCAAACTGCTTGATCGTAGAGCGGTTCTGTTTCAGAATCGCCTGCAGCGCCAGCAGGTTTTTATTGAAATCGTCCGGTCTGGCGTGCAAGGCGATATCGACCAGGAAAATCGCCCTGGGCTGATGGCGTACCGGCGGTGCGGACGGCAGTTTCGGGACGATCCGGGTCGAAAAATACGTGCCGGTTTTTTCTTCGCTGCCTTGAACCGCCAGCGTGCCGACTCCATGCAGCTGTAAATTGAAATGATCCTGTTCTGGATTTTCGTTGGTATAGAAAACCCGGTCTCCATTCGTGCCCGTCAGTTGCCTGCCGTTGACAGTGATCCGCGACCGGCCCAGTCGGGCGATATCAAAATGCACAGACCGGTGCCGGGTCCCGGTTGGCAGATCCAGGCGCAGCGCCAGATCCTTGCCTGATCGGACCAGGTTCAGGTCATAGCCGATCACGATCCGGTGCAGCGTACGAGGCCGCAGTGGAAAGACCCGGCCGTTGAAGATACCGGATCCCGACCATTCGAGCAGCGCCGGGTCGATTCGGCGGCGTACAGTTGCATGGTAGGCCAGTGCCGCCTTGGCCTTGGGAACCATCCGGGCTACTTTGACCCCTGTCCAGCTGTCGCGGCGCACCTTTTCGATCTCCTCCGGATCGAGCGACAGCGAGTGCGTTGTCTTGTAACTGAAAAACCGTGGCGTGATTTCTTCAGTATTTTTGGCATGGTAGACCGTGTTGCCAAACGCCAGGTAGTAGGGAGTTGCGCCTTGTGGCAGGCGCAGTTGAAAGGTGCCCTCGTAGTTGCGCGAGTGCGGGTTATA
>JALUUZ010000141.1 GCA_027021095.1 Gammaproteobacteria bacterium | reverse complement strand
GAAACCATCAAGGACTACACGGCAAAGATCAACGCCTTGCTGAAATCCGCGGCAGAATATCAGCGTGCCAAGCGCAAAGTACCATTAACTGTCACGAAAAAAATCGACGAACTGAAAACACTGATCAGCAAGATCGAACGTGTCATCACCCTGAAACGCAGAAAAAGAGAAAAGATAGCCAGCGAATTTGCCCGGACCCTGGCCCGATACCGGGTATTGGTCAATCCGAAAAAGAACATGTCGACCACCCAAAGGTAGGAGGTAGGGTGCGTTGTACGCACCAACACCACGACAAACCAATTGGTATCACGTGGCGATTCTTTTACACGTGATTCTTCCGTACCATGTCATGGTCCATAGATTGGCGCGCACGGCTCAGGATTTCGTATAGACGATCACCTTGTTGCTTTTCTTGTTCAGGCATTTGATTCGCGTCCTGCCGACCAGTTGGCAATGCATGGTTATCGTCTTGTCCGGTCCCATCGCCGGGATATAGTACTTCGGGTCAGGATCATCCGGATCCGTGGGCATGACAAACAGGTAGTTGAGCCGGTATTTGACGATAAACCTGCCACTGGAATCGAAATCCCGGAACAAGGTCTCAACCAGGTAGTCCGCCATGTAATCCTTGGTATTGGACTTCATACGCTTGGACTTGCACCTGATGGTCTTTTCGCCCGTTATACAGTTCTCCAGTGCCAGCAGCACCCCTTCCACTTTCTTTTCGGCTGTGCTCCATTTATGGCTGGTCAGCAGTTTGCGCGTTGCGACCCGGTGCCTGTTGGGATGCCGCCTGGCTGTGCGGGCCGGAGCAGCGACATCCTTGTGCACCACCCTGCTGGTCTTCGGATCAGGCAGCCTGACTCCCGTGCTGTGCGCGGCAATCAGCTTTTTCGCCTTGCTGACACCGGCACTGGCTGCTTTCTTCGCCCAACGCAGCGAACGCTTTGGGTCCTTACGCACACCTTGCCCATCCTTGTACATCAAGGCCAGGTAGTATTGCGACATTGCATGGCCTTTCGTCGCGGCCTTTAGAAACCACCTGGACGCCCTGGAATAGTTTCTGCTGCCATCGAGGTTTCCATAATAGATCACCCCCAGCCGGTAGGCCGCCTTGACATTACCCTGCGCCGCGGATTTCTTAAACCAGAACATTGCCTTTTTGATATCGACCTTGACCCCGTTGCCGTGCAGGTAGTAATTCCCCAGTTTATACTGGGCCCTTGCATTCCCGCTCGCCGCCTTTTTCTTCCATTCCTGAAATCGGTTATCATACAGCGTGTCGGCGGCGAAACTCGACGTTACCGACAGCCATAATAGTGGAAAAACAATCCCATACAATTTAAACTGTTTCATCGAATACCTGCTCCACTCCAAGAGAAATACGCTGTGTTTTGAATTTGTCGACACGATTTATCGGCCGCCACGCACAAAAACTAAACATCTATAAACCCATAGAAAAATGCCAGACTTTCAATGCATGTCACCACTGCCAGCCGACCAGGCCTCGATACGCTTCATGGGTCCTCACTGGCAGCGTGGCCGCCGGCAGCAGGTCCTCTGGAACCTGACGCTCTACACGCTGCAGCATTACCGCAAGGTGCATGCGAATGACACCAACGCGTTTATTGAAATAGGCAACACAGAAACCGAACCGTACGACATTACGGTCGCACTGCCTGTCAGGCAGATAGACCTGCCGGTGATCCGAAAGACGCTCATCATGATCCGCGGGTACAAGCGTTTACGCCCGGGACGCCACGAATTCGGAGCAACCCATTGAACCGCCGCACAAGCCAACTGTGCCTGCTTGTCCTGGTCATACTGCTTCCAGCATCCGCAACCGGTGCCGAACAACGGCTTGCTGCACGAACCGGAGTCCCGATCATCATCGCCCATCGTGGTGCCAGCGGCCAGGCGCCCGAACATACCGCGCAGGCTTACCGGCTTGCCATTGCGCAGGGCGCCGACTATATCGAAATCGACCTGGTGCCCACCAAAGACGGGCGGCTGATCGCGCTGCACCAGAACCTGCTGAACAGAATCACCAACGTCAGACACCTGCCGGAGTTTGCCGACCGCCGCCGCGTCAAGTATGTCGACGGCAAGAAACTGAAAGGCTGGTTCAGCGAAGACTT
This sequence comes from Gammaproteobacteria bacterium, assembly GCA_027021095.1. Classification (GTDB taxonomy): domain Bacteria; phylum Pseudomonadota; class Gammaproteobacteria; order SZUA-21; family SZUA-21; genus SZUA-21. The sequence goes on along the minus strand of JALUUZ010000141.1, from coordinate 1,049 downwards.
TACGCTGGCCGAAATAAAAAAACTCCGTATCAAGGAACGTTTCCCTTCCTACCGGCCACAGAATGCCCGGCTCGACCTGGTCTACCCGGTGTTGTCACTGCAAGAGATCATCGCCCTGGTCAAAACACAGGAACGGATCCATCAGCGGCGCATTGGCTTGTATATTGAAATCAAGCACCCCAGCTACTTTCGCTCGCTCGGTTTCAAAATGGAAGAAAAGCTGCTCAGCATACTCGCACACCATGGTTATGCCGGCAAACATGACCCGGTCTATATACAATGCTTCGAGATCAGCGCTCTGAAGCGACTGCGAAAACTGACTTCACTGCGCCTGACCCAGCTGCTCGCAAGACACGGCAGGCCCTATGACGCCAGGCTGCAAAACAAAAAAATCACGTATGCGCGCATGGCCACCCGCGACGGATTGAAAGCCATTGCACGCTATGCCGATGCCGTCGGGCCGGAAAAATATACTTATGTTATTCCTAAAGACGACAACGACGACCTCGCTCTGCATCTGGCAACGAATTTCGTCGACCATGCGCACCAGGCCGGCCTGGAAGTGCACCCTTATACCTTCCGGGCGGAAAACCGGTTCTTACCCACTGCACTGCGCTCATCGTTGAGATCCGCCGGGCATGGGAAGCTGGCTGCCGAGCTGCGCATGTTCCTGTCGACCGGGATAGACGGTTTCTTTACAGACCACATCAGTATTGCCAGGCAGGTGGTCGACGACTACTGGAAAACCATTGACCGATCCAAGCACTGATTGCTCTATGGATTTCTGCGAATTGCTTTGTACTTCCTCAACAGCCGCGCAAAAGGCAGCAGGTATAGACGCAGCACTGAGTGGTACTGCTTATGGGTCCCGTCGCTCAGCCCCAGCACCAGGTGCGGATGCTTTTGCGGGACGCACAAGGAGCCGAACATCCAGTCCCACACGGCGAAAATCCCGCCGAAATTCCTGTCCAAGTGCTCTGCGGCCACACTGTGGTGAAGCTGGTGATGGGCCGGGCTGATCAACAGCCTGTTCAGCACCGGGCCATAAG
>JALUUZ010000140.1 GCA_027021095.1 Gammaproteobacteria bacterium | reverse complement strand
AGTCGTCGCTGTCGCCATAGGGATTTCCCTCCACATCTACTAGCTCATCCATCATAGGCAGACCTGATGCTGGATTGTAATCATCGAAATAATCGTATTCATATTCATCTTCGTCGTCGTCTTCATCTTCGTTATCAGCCCGCTCGCCGAGACCAGCGTCGTTTGCGCGCATAGTGTCATGGTCGAGATGATAATCCATCGCCGGGTTGATTCTATCGAGCGCCGGGTCAGGCGAGCTAAACGGCTCTGCAAACTCCCGTGCGGCGAAAGAGGGTTGCCGCCTGACAAACAGCCAGTGATAGATGTTACTGAAAATGCCCATCTTGCCTACCTCGCGCCGTTTTTAACAGTGATACGAACCCTCCCTGTCCCGCTTGCCTGCCCACTGCGAAAAAACCACCCGCATCCTTTTACAAGGTGTCAACACCTGCTTGCTTTGAGTCTAGTAAATTGTCGCCTTTTTTTCCATCGACACATGCACGACCCAACCGGTGGGCACTAAACTAATCGGGTTCCTCTTCTTGTGAACCGGATTCGATGTCTTTTTCAACCCCTTTGCGTATCGACCGGTTTACGCGCGGCAACTCCAGGCCCGTCTTATCGGCCGGGCCAGGAAACCTGTCTGCGTCCGAACGAAACAATGGCAGGAACCCGGCGGTACGATTTTTCTGAACCTTGATATTCTGCTTGGCACGGCTTTCCTCCCGTTCGTGCTTGTCTTCCAGGTCAGCCTGCCTGGCGTCGTTAAAATCACGTGTACGCTTGATCTCTTTTTCGACGCCGGATTTCAGCCTGCCGGGTGTACCGTCGATCGCGCGGTTGCCGTTGACGACTCCGTCGCGCCTGTCCTGGACCTTGTCGAGCGCACGCTCCCCGTGCCGTTCCATGTTGCGCCTGGCAAGGTCGGCCTGTTTTTTCCGCTGACGATCGTAGGACGCGCTTAGCCCCGTCTTGCCATTGTCCACCGCCCGATCGACTTCGGCACGCAGGTCCTGTCGCTGCTGGCGGTTATACAGCTGCCAGGCCTTTCTGCCATCGAACCCTGAGCCCAGGTAGAGCGCCAGAAACTTCATCCGCTCGCGATCGTCTGCAAGGCCCAGGTAGTTCTGCCACATCCCGTCACGCTGCAGGTCGTTTTTAAAGTCATGGGTCAGGTCTGTGTCCAGGCCGCGGTTGTCAGCGCGAATCCGCTGGTGCGCCCGGTCATAGGCCAGCTGCAGCTGGTGACTGGCCTCGAGTGAACGGTAGGACTCCATGATCCTGCTGTAATGCCATTTCAGCTCATCGATCGCCGCCTGGTTTCGGCCATGCTGGTTACCGGCCTCGAGCGCCTTGAGTGCCTTGGCGTGCTCCTGCTGGTAGCCTTTCAGTGCATTATCCAACCGCGTTTTACTTCTTATAGCCCATTCTTTCCTTGAAGATTCATTCCCGCTTATTCCGGCGCTTAGACCAACTAGTTTCCCAAGCACCTTGCTTAGTTTCGTACTCTTACGATGCTTTCCTGGGTGTACACCAAAATGCGCCTTAGACATTAAGCTAGAGTGTTTTTTTCCACCACTCTCATCCGAACTCTCGTTCCCGTGCCCGACACTGCTCTCACCCTGCCGTCCAAAACTCCCTTCCTTGCTGAGACCATACCTGCGGCTGACACTGCTGTTCTTCTGGTAACCGCTGCTGTAACCATGCAGGCTGTTCAGCGCCCCCTGTACCGCACTGCGAAAATTCTGCGCGCGCTTGTTGATAAAGGCTTCGCTGTATTTTGCGCCCTCGGTGACCGCGGCGTTATCGATCTGTGACAGGGTCGGCTTGACCCTGAGCACACTGTTTTCCTGCTTGTAGAAACTGTCACCCGAAGCGGTATAGGTCTGGGTCGCTCCCTGGGCGTCGACGCGGGTGGCGCGCAGGCTGTCTGCCGAGGGTGAGGTTTTGTTCTGGAACATAGTGGTGTTATAGGCACCGACATTGCCCAGGCTGAGGTTGCCGCTGGCACTGCCGGTCGCGGACCCGGCGGCGGCACCGCTCATTGCACTGACCACGTTGGTCGCCAGTTGGGTCGCTGCAAACCTGCCGGCCGAGACCAGCATCCAGGCGATGACCGGTATCGACAGGCTCATATAACCGGCAATACTCGCGGTATCGTTGGCGGCGTACAGTATCCCGGTATTGGTCGCGATCGACGGCCCGGCGCCAAAACCAAGGTCGGCGGCGGCCTTGATCTTCGCATCGCCGGACAGCTGCATAAACAGGTTTAAAATTGCATACAACGGTGCCCACAGCTGTACCCAGACCAGGGTCGACAGGTAGGTCTTGATCACTGCGCCACCGATTGGCAGAAACATCATAAACAATGCAAACGGAAACAAACCGACCACCAGCGCCTCGAGAATGTTCTTGATCAACGGCAGGATCTTGGCGGCCATGCGTCCGGAGGTTTCCATGTTGACCTTCATCGTCGCCTCGGCCTGGGCCTGGGCAAAGTCGACGACCGATGCGCCGGCATCGGCGCCGGTGGCCGAAGTGCGCAACGCACGGCGAGTCAGGTTGACCATCATGTTCTGGCGCACGAGATCGGCAGCTGACTTCGAGATCCCCATGACCACTGCGTAGGACGTCGGCAGATCGGCCATCAACCTGGCCGCGGCCGATGTCTTGCTCTGCTGCCGGTGATAGAACTGCGCGCCATAGACCTGCCCGGCGTTACGCAGCTCCTGCTTCCACAGCCGGGTCAGCACCTGCGCCGCCTGGGCACAGCTGAAGAACCGGCGCACCGGCGGCTGCAGGCTGGTCAGCACCTTGAAGCCGCGGATCTGTGACGGCCTGTCGGTGATGAATCGCCAGATATCTTTGCTGTTGACCAGGTCCTTCCAGGTATAACGCCCAAGCAGGATATCGTAGAACACACAGTTGCGCATGTACTTTTCGATACTGCCCGCGAAGTTCTCGTCAGTAATCACCCACTGGGTCGACGCCTCGATCAGGTAGGTGTTGAACAGCATCCCCTTGCTGCTGTACTTACCCGAATCAGGTACGCTGAAACCGGCTTCGGTCGCACGGGTCAACCAGTCGCCGATCTTGCTCGCAGCGCTGCCAAACAACGCCAGCCCCCATGGCACATTGGCTACGGCCTTGCCACTGTAGGCCGGCACCACGCGGTCGACGATCACCACGTTGGCCTTGGGCACGAACAGA
>JALUUZ010000139.1 GCA_027021095.1 Gammaproteobacteria bacterium | reverse complement strand
GGTGTAGGAAACCGAAGCCGTAACACCGTCGAGTGCATTGAGTGCCGCGGCGGCATTGTCTGCACAATGGTCGCAGGTCATCCCGTCGATCTGAATCTCGTATCTCATCGTCATACTGCCCAGCCTAGAGCACCTGTTGGCTTCCTGGCTACTCGGCGACCTTGGACGGATAACCGGCGTTGGTCGTTACCTGGGTCAGGGCCTGTGTGTTGGTCTTCGCAGCATCGAAGGTCACGACTGCCGTCTTGGATTTAAAATCCACTTTGGCGCTGATCACACCATCCACTTTCTGCAATGCCTTGCGCACCGTGATCGGGCAGGCTGCACAGGTCATTTTGTCCACTTTCAAGGTCACCGTCTTGCGTTGCACGTTGGCTGCCGGTGCAGTCTTGCTCTGCTTGTCAGCGGCCTTGTCACAACCGCTCAAAACCACCAACATCACCGCCGTCAACACGGCGCGACCGACTACTTTGCTACTGATCACTGTTATAATCCTCTTTTGTCTGCTGTTGCGTTCAATAAAATATCGGCGCATACCACGGAAAGGCCAGCAGTGCCAGCAGCAACACTGACACCACCCAGAAAATAATACGCTGGTTGCGGATGACTTTCGGGTTCGCACACGGCTTGTCGACTTCGCAGGCCTGGGGTTTCAGGTATAACTGGTAAAACGCCAGCCCCAGGAACACCAGCGTCAGACCGATGAACCAAGGCCGCAGCGGTTCCAATGCGGGCAGATAGCTGATCCAGGCACCGCTGAACCCCAGTGCGAGCAGCAGCAACGGGCCGACACAGCAGATCGACGCGCCGATCGCACCCAGCACCGCAGCGAGCATCGACCAGTTCTTTTTCGGCTGCGCTTGTTGCTTGTGTGAATCTGTCTGAGAGGCTTGTTGCATCCTTTTCTCCTGTGCATGGTTCTGAGGTGCAGGTAGAGTATAAACTCCGTACCCAGGTACGGTTTCAAGATATATTGCCGGATATATCCCTGTCCTGTTTGTGATGTCAGCGCGGCTGGCTGAAACTCCGTACGATCGGGCAGCCTTGCTCGGAGCGGTTGGACTCACAGGCACCGATGAGCTGATCCAGTGCTTTGACAAGTCTGTTCAAGTCTTTGATTTGTTTCTTGATATGACGCCGTTTTGCGATCGCTTTCTGTTGCACGTCATGACAATGCCCTTCACCAATGGCTAGCAAGTCCTTGATTTCATTGAGACTGAAGCCGTAGGCCTGGGCACGTTTGATGAAACGGATACGGTCGACCAGTTCGGCTGGGTAGTGCCGGTAACCAGACAAGGGTTTTGGAGGCTGCTCGATCAACCCGACACGCTCGTAGTAGCGCACCGATTCGACGTTGATGCCGGCCTTCGCTGCCAGGCGCCCGATGGTCAGGGGTTGTGTCATCACTCTACTCCCGGGGTCGTCCCACAAAACTCCGTACCTCACTACAGACCAGCGAAACAGCGATTGGTTCAATTTCTTAGTTTTTCGATGTCGACATGTAATCCGAGTGATTTGAGCGTGGTCGCATTCATGACCTGCAGGAGCTCCTTGAGCGGAAATCCGTAGTGTGCAACCGCCTTGCGATCGTACCGTTCATAGTAGGGTGTTGGATAGAGCGCTTCGTAGTTTTCAGCAACGGCCGGTATGTCCGGAACGTGAAAATAAATGATCACCGGTTTTGCAAAACGGATTCGGCGCGGTTTGACTTGCAATCGGTGGGTGTTGATCTTTTTCAGCAACCGAACGTCGACTGCCGATGCCCACCGATTGTCGCTGGTTTTGTATACTGCTGGATACTCACCGTAAAAGTTGACCACCCTGTAAATCTCGCCGTTTTTCTCCTTGCAGTAAACCAGCACGTATGAACCGGTTTTGATCACATTGGGCCTGAACGAAGAAACCACGGTAAATAGTTCTGCTTCCTTACACTGCCTCTTTTCATTGCCTGATCCACATCAGCTCTCCCAAGGTCGCGTTGATCTCCTCGTACGTCACATGCCTGGCGAATGCAGGATCGACCCAATGCTTGCAGGTCAGCCGGTAGACGTTTGGCTGCCTGGCAGAGCGTAAAAACAACTCGGTCTCGTAGACCAGGTGTGACACGCTGGCGCTGGCGACGATCCTGGCCGCCGAGGCCAGCATCGGGTAGCGCAGCACGGCGGTCGACTCGTAGTAAGTTCTATAGATTAAAAAAGTATCCGGTGTCACCGAGACCGGGTGCGGGTGCTTGCGCCGCAGCTCCAATATGCAGTAAGGCTTGTAACTGTCGACAGCGTTACCGGGGAGCAGCCGGCCGTGCTGAATATAGACTGCCACACTGTCCGCGGCAAACTCGATCACCGCAGCGAGTTTCAACACCGCACCGGTCTGGACCCTGTGCAGTGGTGCCTCCTGTGCGACAAACCGGCAGCCGCCGGCCAGTGACAGCAACGCGAGAATCAAACCCAAACGGACCTTTTGCATCAGCGCCTCCTGACCATCGGTGCGTACAACGCACCCTACTTTGGGGTATGGTATTTTCTTGGTGTAAATCCTTTGGTGTGCTTCGCACACCGTCATGACGAGGTAGGGTGCGTTGTACGCACCACACACCAAGACAAATCAAATGGTGCCACGTGGCGATTCTTCCACAGGCGATATTTCCTTGCCGCAAATCCCTTGGTGTGCTGCGCACACCGTCACGATGGGACGGGGTACATCGTATACCAATACCACGGCAAATCACATTACAGCACGTGACGATTCTTCCACACACGATATTTCCTTGCCACAAAGTCCTTGGCCGCACCCTTACTCCATCTCGCGACGAACGCTGGTGAGAAATGCGGGCTAGGAATAATGGTCGGCACCGTCCGCTACCACTGCGATCCAGCAAAAACCTTGTGTGTCCCGTATTGTACCGGTTTCATATGACTAATAATTAATCATCTGTTCTATAACTTTCGATAATTAATCTAATCGATAGTTAATATAATCTCATATTGAATAATAATATATAACATATATAATGTAATATTACGTATTATGTATTATGTTACTTTATTTGAAAGTAGCGAAATTAGAGGACACACGACAATGGCTCGCACTGGTATCACTTACACCGAAGTCGCCAACGCCGCGGCCCGGCTGCTGCAACAGCAACAAAACCCGACTGTCGATGCAGTACGGGCACTACTCGGCAGTGGCAG
>JALUUZ010000138.1 GCA_027021095.1 Gammaproteobacteria bacterium | reverse complement strand
GATCGCAGGCAGACGTCCCAGGACCTCGGCAAACCCCATCACCGACAACAGCTCCATCGGGTAACACGGCCGGCACCCGGCCGCCACCATCTGCTCACCGGCGATCCCATAGATCTCGGCATCCGCGAAATGAGCTTTCAACGCGGTGATCAGTCCTGCCGCCAGGAGATCACCGGACGCCTCACCGGCAACGATTGCAATCTTCATTTATGTCTTCAACTGTCGACGATCGGCACCTGTCCCGGCGGTGCTGCCGCATCAAAAAAACACATGTCCTGCAGACGGCTATAAAAACTGCCTGAACACACCGATCACAAGCTTGACCAGCATCAGCAGGATCACCGACAACACCAGTGCCAGCAACCAGGCATAACACTTCAGCAGCTTCTTTTTGATTCTTGTGCGCAGGCCTTCTTCGGCAGCCGGCTCGAAGTCCAGCCGTGAAAAAAACACACTCAGTCCGGCCAGTCCGAAAGACAGCAGCCCGATCGCGGTAAACAGTACCGCAAGCAGTATGCTCTTCTGTCCCGTCGTCGCCAACACCAGTGTGACCGCTGCCCCTGCACAGACAAGCCCTGCCAGCCAGAGCCACCGGGTCCCGCGGGCGAGCCTGGCGCCAAGCTTCTGGTAGAATCTCAACAACAAAGTGCCAGCCCGTCTTTCTCACCACCGTTCGTCGCGAGACGGTGCAAGGGTACGGCATGGGTAGCTTTCGCGACCGAGGAGCGCGCAGGCAAGGTAGGGTGCGTCGTACGCACCACCACCACGACAGCTCGCATCGTATCACTCGACGATGCCCTTACACACTGGCTCGCCGACCGAGCGAAAGCCGGCCAGGGCGCGCCATTGCGCCGTCGCAGCAGCAGGGTGGGCCAGCCCGCATTTCTTACCACCGTGCGTCGCGAGACGGAGCAAGGGTGTGGCATGGGTGGCTTTGCGACCGAGGAGCGCGCAGGCATAGGCGACACTATGCCGCACACGCCGACCAGGTCAAAACCAGCCGGACCGCCGCACCGGGCCGTCGCAACAGGAGGGAGTGGCGGACATCGGCAACACCAGGCGCACCGGGACTACTTGGCCTTGTCCAGTGCGGAAACGACTTTATTGGTGATATCGACCGCCTTGTTGTTGTAGACGATGCCCTGGGTCAGCACCATGTCGTATTTTTCCTTTTTGGCGATCGCCCTGATGATCTTTTCCGCCTTTTTCTGGATCTTTTTCAGTTCCTGCGTCTGGCGTATGCGCATATCACGAATATAACTGATCTGGTCGAGCTTCAGGCTCTGCTGCAGCTTGATAAACTCCGAACGCTTCTTGAGCGCCTTGTCCCCGGTCGCACCGCGCAACCCTTTCGACAGGCTGGCCAGTTTTTTCTGTTTTGCCCTGATCTGCTTCTTGCGCGCTGCAAACTCGGCCTGGAGTTTCTTTGCCGCTTTTTTCCCGGCAGTGGATTTCTTGAACAGAACATCCCCCCTGACGATCGCAATCTTGGCATCCTTGGCGAACGCAGCCGGCGACAGTGACAGCACCAGTGCGGCCAATAATGTGTTACCTGCGGTATAGATAAATTTTTTACCAAACATTTTTAGAATCCTATTGTTCGACTTTACAACGATGACGAAAGAATTACTTTTTATCCAGCAGCGCCCTGACCTTGGCGGTAATATCGGACTTGTCGTTCTTGTAGACAACGACCCGTTTTGCCAGCACGACGTCGAGATTTTCCTTTTTCGCAACCTGGATGATGGCCTTCATCACTTTATCGTGGATCGCCTTGCGCTCTTTCATCTGCTTGGCCCGCACCTGCTGCTCGAACCTGGCGGTCTCCATCTTGATCTTGCGCTTGAGCTTGACGTATTCGGCCTGCAGTTTGAAGGTCGCATCGTCGACTTTGCCGGCACCGTTCTTTTTCAGTTTTTCAGCCAGCGCCTTGAGTTTTTTGCGGTCGTTCTTGATTTGCTCTTCCTGCTTGCCGAACTGGTCGTTGAGCCGTTTGTCCGCATCTTTCTTGGTCTTCGATTTGAAAATCACTTCCTTGATATCGATATAAGCCAGGCGCGCGCCGGCACTGAATGAAAACGAACTCACAGCCAGTAAGGATAAAAACAGACTTAACAAGATAATTCTAGATTGCATAACGGGTAACCTATTCGATTGATAATTGTCCAGCATCATTGGTTTTTAATATTATTTTCAACGTGTTAAATAATGTTCGTCAGGCGTTGAACACCTTTGGCTGATGTTATCATATTTTCGCGCTCCGGGAGAAGGTAATAGTTAAAGTTTTACACCGAAAACGGAGAATAAATCTACCACTAAATCAATAGTTTAAATTCTCACTGCCAGCCTGCCTTTCTCACCACCATTGTGGGCCGTCTCGCTACGAACGGTGGTGAGAAACGCGGGCTAGTCCTGCCGCAAGCCGGGCGGCAGCCCGGTACCGGACAGGGTCTTCAGATGAATATCACGTTGCGGAAAGGGGATTTCGATCTGCTGTTCACGGAACAGCGCCTCGATCGCATAGTTGAGATCACTGACACAACGCAGCTTGTCATTGATGTCCTCGATGTAGCAGCGCAGCTCGAAGTCGAGTGAACTCGCCCCGAAACCAAGAAAGATCACTGCCGGTGCCGGCGCCAGCGCCGGGTTCTTGATCACCTTGGGATGTTCGTCGGCGACCTGCAGCAGCAACTCGGTCACCCGGGTCACGTCCGAACCATAGGCCACGCCGATCGGCACCCGGATACGTCCGCGCTTGTCACGCAACATCCAGTTGGTCACCTTGCCCGAAATCAGTTCCGAATTGGGCACGATCACATCGGCGCGGTCAAAGGTCTGAATATGGGTCGAGCGGATGCTGATGCGCTTGACATAACCCTCGGTGTCGCCGACCACGATCCAGTCCCCGGTCTTGATCGGCCGTTCAAACAAAAGAATCAGTCCGGAAATAAAATTGTTGACGATATTCTGCAAGCCGAAGCCGATACCGACCGACAAGGCCCCGGCGATGATCGCCAGCTTGGTAAAATCGACCCCCATGACCCCAAGCGCGATGATGATCGCCAGCGCAATACCGGCGTAACCACTGACCGTGGCGATCGATTCACGCGCACCCCGAGTCATGGTCGTTTTCGGCAGCCAGCTTTTCTCCAGTTTACGTTTGAACCAGCCATTGAGCACCAACAGTACCGCGAACACCA
>JALUUZ010000137.1 GCA_027021095.1 Gammaproteobacteria bacterium | reverse complement strand
CTTTATTGATTACCAACCTTATCGCGCTCAGCAAGATTCGCTCGCCGGTCACCGCCGCGTTAAACCGGCCTTTGACATCAAGGCTGACCCCGTCGACGCTCCGGTACCTGAAGACAAGCCTTACCCGTCCACCGCGTTCGGCCGCCAGGTCGTCGGCGTCCAGCGCCAGGCCGGAAATCCTGTGATGTGCCCCCGATTGGTAGTCATGGTACTCGAGAGCCGCCCTTGTCAACTCAAGTTGACGCAGCGTCCATACAACCCCAGGCGTGGCTCCGGTTTTAGATCCCGGTGGTGTTTTATTTCCACGGCGTACTGCAGTGCCTGGATTGTGCCAGTTGGTCCGCCCGAACCTGTCCCGCACCAGGTTCAGCGTCACACCCCGCAATACCATTTTTTCCACTTCGATGCGCTTGGAAAACAATGGCAGCAGCCGTGCACGCAGATCGACATACTTGACCGACAGCAAGGGCTTGTCAGCAATCCCCGGCACGCCGCCGAGCGCCGCATCCGAGATCCGGATTCCGACCCATGGAAACAGCGACAGGCTGATCCTGCCGTTGATTTTCAACACATGGCCGGTGCTATCCTTGACGAGGGATTCGATATCACTCCTGTAGTCATTGGGATCGACGATGACCAGCAACAAAACCGCGATGACTACCAGTACGGCGATCAAGCCAACCAGCGCTTTGGCGAGTAATTTGACTGCGTTCATAAGAATCGAGCGACGTGCCTGTAAGGATGATCAAAACCCGGCCACCTGAACGAGCACCGCAATCATTCAGGACTTCCTTAACTTTAGCCGCAGAACCGTCATCCCGCCACAGGCATCTACAGCAAAAAGCCCTCCCGATACAATCGTTTCGACTAGCCTGCATCGCTTACCACCGTTCGTAGCGAGACGGAGCAAGGGTGCGAACACATTACACCGCTGCCATCTCGGCCCGCAACCGCCTTGCCGCATCGACCATATTGCGCAACGCTGCCTCGGCTTCCGGCCAAGTCCTGGTCTTCAGCCCGCAGTCGGGGTTGACCCACAGGCGCTCAACGGGAATATACCTGGCGCCGGCTTTCAACAAACCGACTATCTCCTGCTGTGTCGGAATACGCGGCGAATGGATATCGAAGGTTCCCGGGCCTATGTCGTTTGGATAAGCATACTCGCGGAATGCCTCGAGCAGCTCCATCTGTGATCGCGATGTCTCGATCGTGATCACGTCGGCGTCCAACCTGGCGATCCAGTCGATGATATCATTGAATTCAGAATAACACATATGCGTATGGATCTGCGTCCGGTCCTCGACACCACCGGCACAAAGCCGGAAGCTTTCCACCGCCCAGCGCAGGTAGCTATCCCATTGCGTCCGCCGCAGCGGCAGCCCCTCACGCAATGCCGCCTCGTCGATCTGGATAATCCCAATACCGGCGGACTCCAGGTCATTGACCTCGTCACGCAGTGCCAGTGCGATCTGCCTGCAAGTGGTCTCCAGTGGCTGGTCGTCACGCACGAACGACCATTGCAGCATCGTCACCGGGCCGGTCAACATCCCCTTGACCGGTTTGTCGGTCAGTGACTGTGCATAACTGATCCACGGCACAGTCATCGGTTCGACACGGGCCACATCGCCATAGATGATCGGCGGCTTGACACAACGACTGCCATAGCTTTGGACCCAGCCATTATCGGTGATCGCAAACCCCTGCAGCAACTCACCAAAATATTCGACCATGTCGTTTCGTTCCGCTTCGCCGTGCACCAGCACATCCAGCCCCAATGCCAGTTGTTTTTCGACCGTCTGCTCTATCTGCTGCCTGATCAGCTTTTCATACTGTGCCGGCTCCAGCTCACCATCGCGGTACCGGCGCCGTGCCTGGCGAATTTCCGCTGTCTGTGGAAACGAACCAATCGTCGTGGTCGGCAGTACCGGCAGGTTCAGCCGTTGCTGCTGTATTTTACGGCGCTGCGTATACGGACTGCGGCGCTGTGCCATTTCCGCAGTCAACGACTCCATTCGTGCTCTGACTGCCGGATCACAGGTTCTGTCACTGCCGCGCCGGGCTGCGACGATCCGCTGGTTGTGCCGCAACGTACTGTACGCCGCCTCCACAGCGGCTGTGTCACGATCCTCCAACAGTGACCTGAGTACCTGCAGCTCATCGAGCTTTTGCAGCGCAAAACTCAACCACGGCTTGATCTCAGGATCCAGGCGCTGCTCCGCTTCCAGGTCCACCGGACAATGCAACAACGAACAGGATGGTGCAATCCATAAACGCTCACCCAGTTGGCGGTAAACCGGGCGTAACTGCTGCCACACCCTGTGCAGGTCCGCAGCCCAGACATTCCTGCCGTCGATCACCCCAACAGACAGAACCTTGTAGCCCGGCAACTGGTCGGCTGCCATCTGCAGCTGCGCCGGCGCACTGACTGCATCGATATGCAGGCCTTCGACCGGCAGTTCAAGTACCAGGTGCAGATTGTCCTCCAGTGCGCCGAAATAACTTGCCAGCAGCCGGTTCAGGCCCGGCACCGTCAACTGCCGGTAGCAGGTCTCAAATGCCCGGCGCCATGGCGCCGGCAGATCGAGTACCAGGACCGGCTCATCGATCTGCACCCAGCTCACGCCACTGGACGCCATCTGCTGCAGTAGTTCGACGTAACAGGCGGTCAGTTCGGGCAGCAGGGCAAGTTTGTCGAACTGCCGTGCCTGACACTTGCCAAGCCACAGGTAGCTCAAAGGGCCAAGCACCACCGGCTTGACACGGTAACCCAATGCACCGGCTTCTTCGATTTCCTGTATCAGCCTGTGTGCATACAGGCTGAAAGACTGCGTTGGTGAAAACTCCGGTACGATATAGTGATAATTAGTGTCAAACCATTTAGTCATTTCACAGGCCGTCACATCCTCCCCCGCCGGTGCACGCCCGCGCGCCATCCTGAAATAGTCGTCCAGATCCGCCTGGTTGCCACATCGATAACGTTCTGGAATCACACCAAACATCACCGAGGTATCGAGCACATGGTCATACAGGGAAAAGTCACCGACAGTGACCAGGTCCTGGCCACGCTGCTGTTGCTGACGCCAATGCTGCTGGCGCAGCCTGCGGCATTGCTGCAGTAATTGCTGCGGCGAAGACTCACCCCGCCAATAGCGCTCAAGCGCCCATTTCAGTTCACGCCCGGCACCGATACGTGGAAACCCGAGGTTGTGTGTTGTCACCATGATCTACTCCATAGGAATTTCGACTTGCCGGCAGTATGCAGTTGGAATAAACTTGAATCAATCTCATTTTATTCATTTTTTACATTAATTTTTCTCATCTATTGAAATACCATGGCAGCGCCGGAACTCAAACATTTTCGTACGCTGGTTGCGCTGCGCGACAGCGGCAGTCTTGCTGCCGCCGCCCGGCGGCTGCACCTGACTCAGTCTGCGCTGTCACACCAGATCAAAGACCTCGAAAACCGGTTGCAGACAGCACTCTACTACCGCCATGGCCGCCAACTGGTGCCAACCCAGGCAGGACTGCACCTGCTGGACATGGCAGACCAGATTCTGCCGGTGGTCGACAATGGCCTGCGCAAGCTGCGCCAGAAGGCCAAAGGCGAAGCCGGCAGGCTGCACATCGCCATCGAGTGCCACAGCTGTTTCGAATGGTTGATGCCAACGCTGGACGGCTACCGTGACCTGTGTCCTGATGTCGAGGTAGACCTGACGCTGGCGCACAGTTTTAAACCGATCGCCGCGCTGCTGCATGGGCAGATCGACATGGTCATCACGTCGGACCCGCAGTCCCGCCCGGAACTGCGTTTTATCCCCTTGTTTCATTTTGAGGCGTTACTGGTCATGGCGCTGACACATCCACTGCGAAAACAAAAATACATCCGCCCACAGGACCTGCACGACCAGACATTGATTACCTATCCAGTCTCTACCGACAGGCTGGACATCTTTCGCCATTTTCTCGATCCTGCAGGCGTCAGCCCGGCCAGGATCAGGCATGTCGAACTGACCGCGATGATTCTGCAGCTGGTAGCCAGTGGCCGCGGTGTGGCCGCCCTCCCCAACTGGGCAGTGCATGAAGCACGAAAAAACAAAAAACTGCTCAGCAAGCCGATCGGCACCAATGGCAGCTGGACACAACTCTACTGCGGTCTGCGTCACGACGAAGCGGATTACCCTTATATAGAAAAATTTGTCCGACTGGCCAAAAAAGTATCCAGACAGACATTGAAAGGCATCAGGCTGTCTAAATAGCACCACTTGCCTTTTTTCGTTTTATACTCTATCTTGTATTTGTACGCCGGTACATCAACTAGATATTGATGTGTCAACAGGGAACCTGGTGAGAATCCAGGACTGTCGCGCAGCGGTATTGGGGAACGAGAACGGCACACAGGCACTGTTGTCAGGCCACATCGCCGACAATGGGAAGCCGCCGTTCAAGGCCGGACAGCAATGTCATGCCCCTGAGTCCGAAGACCTGCCGGCGTCGATCCGGGGAACCAGCCGTCACAGGCCGGACTGACACCCCGTTGCACCGTCCCTGCGCGTAACAGGAGAATGGGCACAGCACTGCCGGGCGCGGCTGCGTCGGGCAACCTGCCTCCTTGCTTCTGTCCGTCTCAGGGTCATTGACTATAACCATTGCGCTGATCCGCTTACGCGTAAACAGATCAACGCATGCTAGCCCGCATTTCTCACCACCGTTCGTCGCGAGACGGTGCAAGGGTGGTGAGAAATGCGGACTAGACACTGACAAGCCGGAGGCCCCGTGGAAACCACGTCCGTCGATCAACCACAACCAACCACGCCGCTGCCGCCAGCGGTTCCCGGTTCAACCGATACGACCCGCGATTTTACCGCCTACCAGGTGATCCGCCGCAACGGCAAGCTCACCGGTTTTGACCGCAGTAAGATCAGCCTGGCGATGACCAAGGCCTTTCTGGCCGTCGAGGGCCGCCAGGCTGCCGGCTCACGCCGTATCCACGAGTCAGTACAGGCGCTGACCGGACAGGTACTCAAGGCGCTGTTCCGCCGGCTGCCGGATGGCGGTGTCATCAATATCGAGGACATCCAGGACCAAGTGGAACTGGCACTGATGCGTGCCGGGCATCACAAAGTCGCACGCGCCTATGTACTTTACCGTGAAGAACGCAAACGCCAGCGTGAGTCTGCCGATAACGGCGATACCACGGCAGACGACAGCCCTGGTATCCAGGTTTCACTGCCTGACGGCAGCACGACCGCACTCGATACCGAGGCGCTGCGCTCGACGGTCTACCAGGCCTGTGAAGGACTGGAAGACATAGACCCAGAACTGATCATCAGCGACACACTGCAAAGCCTGTACGACGGGATCAGCACCCGGGAACTGGACCTGGCCATGGTGATCAGCGCGCGCACGTTTATCGAACGTGACCCGGCCTATTCCTATGCCGCGGCCAACCTGCTGCACCGGATCCTGGTGGCACAGGCCGGGCAGAAGCTCTTCGGCGGACCTGCCACCGGCACTGACGCAGAACTGGCGTATCCCGATTATTTTGCAGAATACATACGCTATGCGACAGCGCACGAACTGCTCGACCCCGAATTGTTACGCTTCGACCTCAAGCAGCTTGCTTCCGCGCTGCAACCGCGGCGCGACAGGCAGTTCACCTATCTCGGGCTGCAGACACTGTATGACCGTTACTTTATCAGACACGACGAACAGTGCATCGAGCTGCCACAGGCGTTTTTTATGCGCGTCGCGATGGGCCTGGCGATCAACGAGATCGATCGCGAGTCGCGTGCGATCGAATTCTACCAGCTGCTGTCGGCATTCGATTTCATGAGCTCGACACCGACACTGTTCAACGCCGGGACCCTGCGGCCGCAACTGTCTTCCTGTTACCTGACCACCGTACCCGACGACCTCGATGGGATCTTCAAGGCGATCAGGGATGATGCGTTACTGTCCAAGTATGCCGGCGGCCTGGGCAACGATTGGACCCGGGTCCGTGGCCTGGGTGCATTGATCAAAGGCACACAAGGCAAATCCCAGGGGGTGGTGCCTTTCCTCAAGGTAGTCAACGATACCGCCGTCGCGGTCAACCAGGGCGGCAAACGCAAGGGGGCGATCTGTTCGTATCTTGAAACCTGGCACATCGATATCGAGGAGTTCCTGGACCTGCGTAAAAACACCGGCGACGAGCGCCGGCGCACGCATGACATGAACACCGCCAACTGGATTCCCGACCTGTTTATGCAGCGGGTCGCCGAACAGGCGGACTGGACGCTGTTTTCGCCGGATGAAGTACCGGAGCTGCACGAGCTGTATGGACCTGCATTCAAACAGAAATACGAGGAATACGAGCGCGCCGCCGAACGTGGTGAGATCCGCATCTGGCGCCGCGTACCGGCCGTCGGATTGTGGCGTAAAATGCTCGGGCAACTGTTCGAGACCGGCCACCCATGGCTCACCTTCAAAGACCCGTGCAACCTGCGCTACACCAACCAGCATGCCGGGGTGGTACACAGCTCGAACCTGTGCACCGAAATTACACTGCACACCAACGAGCGCGAGATCGCCGTATGCAATCTCGGCTCGGTCAACCTCGCGACCCATATCGACGCACAAGGACTGAACGTCGCCAAGCTGCAGCGCACCATCACCACTGCGATGCGAATGCTCGACAATGTGATCGAGTACAACTACTATGCAGTACCCGAAGCACGTAATGCCAACCTGCGTCACCGCCCGGTCGGCCTCGGGCTGATGGGCTTTCAGGATGCGCTGTACCAGCTGGATATCGCCTACGCCTCCAAACAGGCAGTCGAGTTTGCCGACGAATCGATGGAGCTGATCTCCTACTATGCAATCCAGGCCTCGGCAGACCTGGCCAGGGAACGTGGTGCCTATTCCAGCTTCCCCGGCTCCCTTTGGAGCCAGGGCATCCTGCCGATCGATTCGATACGCCTGCTGCGTGATGCACGGGAAGGCTATCTTGACATGGATGACTCGAGCCGGCTCGACTGGGAAAGCCTGCGCCAGCAGATCATGCAAACCGGGATACGCAACTCAAACTGCCTGGCCATTGCACCCACCGCAACGATCTCGAACATCTGCGGCGTCTCGCAATCTATCGAACCGGCCTACCAGAACCTGTTCGTCAAATCCAACCTGTCAGGCGAGTTTACCGTGGTCAATCCTTACCTGGTAAAAGAATTGAAAGCACTGAACAAGTGGGACGAAGTGATGATCAACGATCTGAAATACTTCGACGGTGCGCTGCAACCGATCGACCGCATCCCTGAAACACTGAAAACCAAGTATGCTACTGCGTTCGAAATCGATTCACGCTGGCTGGTCGAAGCGGCAAGCCGGCGCCAGAAGTGGATCGACCAGGGACAGTCACTGAATCTCTATATCGCCGAGCCTGATGGCCACAAGCTGGATACCTTGTACAAGCTCGCCTGGGTCAAAGGACTGAAAACCACCTATTATCTGCGTACGCTGGGCGCCACCCACGTCGAAAAGAGCACCGCCGGTGAACAACAAGAACCGGTTGCCGTCGCTGAAACCGACAGTGCGGGCGCCATGTGCAGTATCCTGGACCCTGATTGCGAAGCCTGCCAATAACACGGTTTTACTGCCAAACACCATAGGAGCAAGAAACATCATGTTGAACTGGGATGCACCACTGGATATCGCGGCGAAAAACAAACCTGCCGCTGCCGTCCCCGGCACTGAACACCGCCAGGCTGCCGCAGCACGACCGACTGCTGCAGACACAGCCGCCCCGGCATTGGCCCCGGTATCCGTACACGACAAACGGGTAGTCAATGGTGAAACCGACATCAACCAGCTGCTGCCGTTCAAGTACGCCTGGGCCTGGAAATATTTTTTGAATGCCAACAAGAATCACTGGACACCGCTGGATATCAACATGACACAGGATATCCAGGACTACCAGGCCAGGCTCAGCGATGCCGAAAAACATGTCTACGAAAACGTGCTCGCCTACCTGACCACCTCGGACATCCTCGCCATGCGCAATATCGGCCTTGCAGTGATGGAAAAAATGAGTGCACCGGAACTGCAGATCTACCAGGCACGCCAGGTTTACGAGGAGGCATTACATACCTGGGCCTACCAGCACTGTATCGAGACGATCGGGCTCGACCAAGGTGAAATCTACAACCGCTACCGGGTGGTACCGGCGATCCAGCATAAGATCACCATCGCCAACCGGCGTCTCAACGCGGTGCTGCGGCCGGACATCGACCTGCGCACCGCTGCAGGCCTGAACGAGTTCCTGATGTCCTATATCTTCTTCGCCGCCGTGTTTGAAGGCTGTTGGTTCTATAACGGCTTCAGTCCGATCTTTTCGCTGCAGCGCCGCGGGCTGATGAAAGGGACTGCCGAGCAACTGCAATACATCATGCGCGATGAAGTCATGCATTGCGGCTTCGGGCTGCGTACGGTCAAGCAGATCATTGCGGAAAACCAGCTTACTGTCGATGAAAAAGCACTGTCGTCCATGTGGAACGAGGCATTGGAGGCCGAAACCGCCTACGCCGACTACCTGCTGCCGGAACCGATCCTGGGGTACTCGGCTGCCAGCCACATTGAACAGTTCCGCTATATCGCCAACCGGCGCGCGCGCCAGTTGGGGACCGCCGAACCCTTTCCAGGCGCCGAGTGTGCGTTACCGTGGCTGGACGAACAGGCCAACATACGTAAAGAAAAAAACTTTTTTGAAACCCGGGTCACCGAGTACCAGACTGGTGGTGGGTTGGTCTGGGATTAAGGGGCGTGGTGTGGGTGGTGCGTATGGCGTGTGGTGCGTATGGCGTGTGGTGCGTATGGCGTGTGGTGCGTACAACGCACCCTACTTTGGTGCATGATATTGCTTTACCGTAAATCCTTTGGTGTGCTGTGCACACCGTCACCATGGGGCGTGCGTTGTACGCACCAACTCCACGGCATCCCGCGTCGCATCACATGGGGCGATCCTCCCACGCTCAGCGCTGACATACGATATAATGGAACGACTTGCACTGGGCACCACGGCAGACCTGCTGGCCACGCAGGTTGACCGTACGCGTTACCTTGTCACGCATCTGGTAACTTTGGGCATACCGGTAGCCCTTGCCGCGGCAGAACTTGTCAGCCACGCTCAAACCGCAGTTGGTGTTTCTACTCTGGCACCAGTCGAGTGGCACGGCATTGACAGCAGGAAGCTCGAACCTGGATGTTGAAACGGCTGTCTTGACCCGCTTGCCCGGACTGGAAGTCCCCGGCGCTGCCTGGGTGGTGGGCTTTCTGGGTGACAATGGGTTGGTGTAGACAAAACCTTTCGGTACGCAACGAATAAACTGAAAACCATCACACTTGGGGCCTGAGCAGACCTTGCCTGTACCCAGCACGCGTGTATGTCCTGCCTTGACAAAACGCTTATAGGCCGTGGTCTTGTGAAACCCCTTCAATTGGCAAAATTTGTCTGCCGCTGGCCGTCCACAGTTCTGTTTCAGCGACAGGCAATAATGAACATAGGCACCGTCGAGCTTCGGCAGCCTGAAAGTCCCCGTGTCTTCGGCATGCAGGCTGGTCAGAACCGAAAAAACGAGGCTGAATAATAAAAGCCGGATAGTGCTGACATTGATCATAGTTACTCCATCAGACATTGAATAAGCCGCAGATCCCGCTACCGGGCTGCTCCCGGACCGCTGTGTCGGGATTTGTCTATACTACTATAGAGGTAGTTAGATAGTATCTCAATCATACCGGGATGAAAAGCCGCAAATAAGCGGGAATACCGCTAAAATCCAGGCCCACAGGCTTTCTGGCCCGCCTCGCTGCAAACGACGGCGAGGAATCCGGATCAACGCTACGAAAATATTCCCACGGTGGTATGCCGGGGCAGGCCGGTCAGGTAGAATACGAGGTTTTCACGGGCCGGCGGGCCTATAGCCCGCCTTTCTTACCACCGTTCGTCGCGAGACGGAGCAAGGGTGCGGCCTGGGTGGCTTTCGCGACCCGAGGAGCGCACAGGCAAGGGGCGCGCCAATATATTGGTACGGAAGAATCGTGTGTAGAAGAATCAACACGTGATACCATTTGAGTTGCCTTGATGTTGGTGCGTACAAAGCACCCTACCTCGTGGTGACGGTGCACGCAGTGCACCAAAGGATTTACACCAAGAAAATGTCATGCTCCAAAGTAGGGTGCGTTGTACGCACCACCACGACAAATCGCATCACGCGAAGATGCTTTGCTGGCTCACCGACAGAGCGAAAGCCAGCCAGGGTGGTGAGAAATGCGGGCTAAACGGAGGACGAAGATGTACATTGCAATGAACCGGTTCAGAATCGCCAGCGGGCGCGAGGATGAATTCATCACGATCTGGAAAAACCGCGAGACCCACCTCGACCAGGTGCCCGGATTCAAGAGTTTTCACCTGTTGCGCGGTCCGTCGAGCGAAACCAGTACGCTGTTTGCCTCCCACTCGACCTGGGAATCGAAACAGCATTTTGAAGACTGGACGCGTTCGGAAGCCTTTCGAAAGGCACACGCACAGGCTGGCACCGCGAAGGGCATCTATCTCGGGCCACCCGAATTCGAAGGTTTCGAGGCGGTGCTTTAATCGCACAGCACTTGATCCTAGCCCGCATTTCTCACCACCGTTCGTAGCGAGACGGTGCAAGGGTGCGGCATGGCTGGCTTTCGCGACCGAAGAGCCAGGCAAGGTAGGGTGCGTTTACGCACCGCCACCACGACAGGTCGCACCGTGTAACGTGAAGGGGCTTTTACACGCTGGCTCGCCGACCGAGCGAAAGCCAGCCAGGGCGCCCCATTGTGCTGTCGCAGTAGAAGGGTGGTGAGACGGAGCAAGGGTGCGTTGTACGCACCACACGTTGTACACACCACACCGGTTACGCACGCCGCCTTACATCCCGTTGGAAAAGCGGTCGTCGTGAACCGGCGTGGAAGCACGCACCTGCTTCAGTGCCTGGCCATATGCGAGCAGAATCTTCAGCGCCCAGTCGATGCGTGCACGAAAATAGCTGTCTGCATCCGTATCGTTCTGCTGCGGATCGTCATTCAGCACGTGCTCGGCATCGCGGATGATCACCTGCTCTGGAATATAACAGAGACGATTGTTTTTATAACTGCTCATCCGTAACTCGGCAACCGGGTAAGCACCCCCAGTCCCCGCAGAGACAGCGACGATCAATGCCGGCTTGTGGCCCAGTTCATAGCGGTTGAACAGCAGAAAGAAATTCTTCAACCCGGCGGGCACCTGGCCGTGCCACTCCGGGCTGACAATGACGAACGCGTCGCTGTCACTGAGCTGTCGCCTGAGCGGTGCGAGACGCTGCTCCCAGCGCTCGTCACCCTCCCACACCGACTGGTCCCACAAAGGCAGCGGGTTGCCGGCCAATGAAAACACAAAGGGCTCGATCCCGGGATGATTCTGCTGCAGCGTCGTTTCGATATAGCGTGCAACCTTTTCACTTTGCGACGCGTTTCTGTGACTGCCACTGACGATAGTAATCTTCATCATTTTTATCCTTTTCTCAACCAGTAAACTCAAGACCCGACGCGGTGCATTATCCGGGGCATCAACCTGGCGATATTGCGTGCATCGTCGATACCGCGGTGATGCGTCCCTTCGAGCGCGAGGCCTGCCAAGGCCAGCGCCTGCGCCATCCCACACGGCTTTTTCCTGCCCAACGCATCGCAAAAAGCCCTTTTTATGTTCCAATGCGCATCGGCGAACGGATACGCGATACCATGGTACTGACAATCCTGCCTGAGCTGGTTCCGGTCATATTCACCCCACGAACAGAACAACAACGGCTGCCGGTTTTTGAACCACTCTTGGAACTCACCAAGCACCTGCGGAAACAGCGCAGCCTGGTCCAGGTCCGCCTGCGTGATACTGGTCAACCGGGTACAGAACTCTGTCAGCCGTGGATGACGCACCGGCCTGACGAAACGGTCGAATTCGTCGACCGTCACCAATGAATCCACCGCCAGCATCACCGCACCGATCTCGATCGTCTCCATTTCCTGCCGCGGGATAGAACCCTGGTCACAACAAGTAGCCTCCAGGTCAACGATCAGCAAGTGGCGGTATTGGCCTATCTCCATCAACAAACCTCTTTCAGCACATGCAGCGTCCGTGGCCGACAGTATACAGGTTCAGGCCGACAGCATGGCTTCGACCACCGCGTTCCATCCCCTGGCGATATTGGCAAGATTGTAGCCGCCGCCACCCATCGCCAGCACACGGTCATGGCCATAGTCCATGGCCAGCCGGCACAGGCGTTCGGCAGCATAAGCATGCGCTTTCTCGGAATATTCCAGGTCGGTAATCGGATCACCGGCAAGGCTGTCGACACCGCACTGCAGCAGGATAAATTCCGGTCTGAACTGGTTCAGCAACGCCTCGACGCTGTCCCAGCGAGCCTTCATCTGCGCGTCGTCTGCGCCCGGCGGCATTGGAATATTGAGTTTTTTCCCTTTGCCTGCTCCGCTCCCCTGCTCTGACTCCCGGCCTGTGCCAGGGTACAGGAAACGCCCGTCTTCATGCAGATCCGCAAACACCAGGCAGGGGTCCGACTCGAACTCATAGTAGACACCATCACCGTGGTGTGCATCGATATCGACATAGGCCAGGCATTGTATACCATAGTGCTTTTTTAAATGCTCGATCACCACCCCGCAGTCATTGAACACACAAAAACCACCTGCGCTGTCACGCCTGGCATGGTGCAGACCCGCAATCGGAATAAACACCCTGGAAAAATCGCCGGCCATGATCCTGTCCACCGCCTCCAGCGCCGTACCAACCACGCAACAGGCTGCCTCGTAGATACCCTGTACCGCCGGTGTATCCCCACAGTCCAGGTAACCCTCACCTGTCTTCGACTGCTGCACTACCCGCTCGATGTACGGCTGCGTATGAAACAAGGCAAGTTGCTGCCGGCTCGCAGCACCGGCCGGTGCGCTGATCCGGACCTGCTCATCCAGTCCGCGGCGGCTGAATTCGTCATAAAATGCATCGTGGCGCTGCGGGCCGAAGGGATGCGCCACACCAAAATGATACGCGGCCAACCCCTCTCCTGCATACACCAACAGCTTGTCCGATCTCACCGTTCTCAGCCCCCTTTCGCTGTCCTCAATAACGCAAATCGAGAGAAAACGCGATAAATTCCAGTAACGGACTGATGGCCCTGAAGACCTTGTCGACCTCGCTGATCAGCGCGGGGGATTTTGCCACCTGCACCGTCGACTTGTGCATGGCGAAAAAACTTTTGCGTTTCAAATCCTCGCTGTGCGGATGATCGACTGGATACCCTCTCGGTACCCGGACCAGGCTGTCGCCTTCGATACCATTGGTCAGAGTCCTAAACGCCTTGCGTTTCTTTATATTGCCCCAGGTATTCGCGTTGTCGACGATCGAATGGCGCAGCGTTGCCAGTGCCGCACTGTCCGGCCTCCAGATGCCTCCACCGAACAACACTTCGCCCGGCGCAAACTGCACATAGAACCCCGGCGCATGCGCATCCCGCCCCGCCTCATGCCGGAAATGGCAGGCCACGTGTTCCTTGTAGGGTGTTTTGTCCTTGGAAAACCGGGTATCACGGTAGATCCGGAACAGCGAACCATTGTGCGCCCTGGGTTTGACCAGGATATACGGACTGATCCGTGCGATCTTCGGCTGCAGCGCCAACATGAACTCGATCATTGGTGTGACGACATGCTTGTGATAACGTTCCTTGTTCTCCAGGAACCAATCACGATCGTTGTTTTTCTTCAGGTCCGACAGAAACCTGAACAAGCTGTTTGGTAACCCTGGAAATCGGTTCGGCATCCGCCGATTATAAACCAACCGCGAGCCTGAATCTATTCAGGTTGTCCCGCCTGCCACACGCAGCAGGTCAGGCAGACAAAGCACTAGCCCGCACTGCTCACCACCCTTCTACTGCGACGGCGCCGTGGCACGCCCTGGTTGGCGTTCGCTCGGTCGGTGAGCCAGCGTGTAAAGCCCTCTTCGCGTGGTGCGATGCGAGCTGTCGTGGTGGCGGTGCGTACAACGCACCCTTGCCTGCGCGCGCCTCGGTCGCGAAAGCCACCCATGCCGCACCCTTGCCCCGTCTCGCGACGAACGGTGGTGAGCAATACGGGCCAGGTGGTCATTCTATCACCTCCAACTGCGGTCCCATGATGCATGCATGGCAAAAATGCTGCATTTCTGCCATTTTGGTGTACACT